>JBEKWX010000015.1:0-23723 GCA_049512675.1 Terriglobales bacterium
GCCAAAATGCCTTATCCGCTGGCCGGCAAGACGGGAACGACCAACGATTTTACCGACGCCTGGTTCGTGGGCTTTTCTCCATCGCTCACCTGCGGCGTCTGGATCGGCTACGACGAAAAAAAATCGCTCGGCGCGAAAGAAACCGGAGCCCGCGCCGCACTGCCCATCTGGATGCAGTTCATGACCGTCGCCCTGGCCGGAAAAGATCCGGGCGAATTCCAGCCGCCGTCGGGTCAAGGAAACACGGCCGTCGCGCAGAAGAAAGTCGACACTCCAGACGTAGCGCCCGGCGACGGCGAATTGCACTAAGCCGGAACGTGTGGTGGCGGGGCTACGCCCCGCCGGGCGGGGGCACAACCCCGTCACCACACGAAACTGGTAGCAACAGTTATCAGCTTTTCAGAAGAGTTTTCGCGCCAATCGGCTCACCCGCACGATTCGATAAAGAGGAAACAGCGCTTCCGGCAATTGCACAGCGGCAATATCTCCCACGCCCGGCGTCCAAACCAGCCGCCACAGATATCGCCAGCGGTCGCCGCGCCGCTCCCGCAGTTTCAGGATCAGCCGAAAGTATTCCGTAGATTCGAAATCATAGGAAGCCCCGCGAGCCAGACGCGCGGCGAATTCGGCGCCCAGAGCGGGCACCCGAGGATCGGCCGCAATCATTTCCTCTGCCGGCTGGGGAAGCTCCGCCCGAAGCACGCTCTTCACCAGCCAGAAACTAACGCCGAGAATGCGAACGATTCCCAGCGCCCGCGCCCGTGCAAACGCCAGCGGATAGTCGATGGTCTGGGCTTGAGACTGACTCCGCAAAGTCTCGGCAATGTCCGCCAGCCAAATCAGACGCGTCCAAAGATGCTTGGCGGCGTGCAGGCACAGCACCAGCAGCGAGTCTTCGGGAGCCAGGCAAGGTACTTCGCACCCGCCGACGACAGTGCGGCCGGCGCGCGCCATCAGATCTTCCACGCCCAGATCGTTCAAGTGAAGATCAACCCCATAGAAATGCGACAGCAAAGCCCACTGCAGTTCAACTAGGTTCTTTTCCACGGCGCCGTCAAACGCTCGCTCGTAGCCGGTCCGCAACCACAATCGCTCGACGGCCGGCGTAAGATCCGCAGCAGGGCGATAACCGATTTCAGCAAGAGCCTGCTTGGCACGCTCGAAGTCGGCGGAAGAAATCAGAAAGTCGAGGTCCGAAAAGCTGCGCAGGCCAAGATCGCCGTAAAGCGCTTGCGCCAGCACCGCCCCCTTGTACGGGACCGCCCGCAACTGCCTGCGCTCGAAGTGCCGCATGATGCGAGCCAGTTCGCCGGTTAACCACAAGCTGCTCCGCAAGTTCGCGTCATACGCAGAGCGCAGCGTGCGCTCGACTTCCGCTGGCAGACCGCGAGCATGTTCGATCAGGTTGCGTGCCGCGAGCGGAAGCACTCCATGATGCTCAGCCAGACGCAGAATTTCGCTCCAGTCGAGGGCGGAGCGATTCCAATTCGCAATGCGCTCGATCCGCTCCGGAGCCAACTCCGCACCAGTCAACGCGCACAGAAACTCAAATTCGTCGTCTCTCTGCGACGCACTGCCCGACGCGGGAGACGAAAGCAGGAGTTCGGTCATGGAGGCGGATTCCCGACAAATAGACAAGAGACCGCAAGCCAGAATCAAAAGGATCGCGAATCGCCACTATAATACAGAGTCTTCGGCGTGTGTCCGAAGCTTCGTTCGGACTGTCGTCGGGACTTTCGTCGTTTCCCCGTCATGGACCGCGTCGTCTTCGAATCCGTCCGCAAGGTATTTCGCCATCGTCCCGCTCTGTTCAATTGGCTGGGCAGGGAGCGGGGCGGCGAAACCATTGCCTTGAAAGACGTTTCGTTTGCGGCAGCGCGCGCCCAAGTCCTGGTGTTGCTCGGCCCGAACGGCAGCGGAAAAACCACGGCCCTCAAGCTGATCTCAACCATGCTCCTGCCCGATGCCGGGTCGATAAGCGTGGTCGGCTTCGATGCACGGCGCGACGCCGGTGCAGTCCGGCGCCAAGTCGGCATCGCCGTTGCCGCCGAGCGCTCGTTCTTCCCGCGTCTCTCCGCGCGCGAGAATCTCGATTTCTTCGCCGCCCTCGATGAGGTCTCGCGTAGCGAGCGAGCGCGAAGGATCAAAGAAGTTCTCCGCGATACCGGCCTCGAAGAGCAAGCCGACACGCTGGTTATGAAGTTCTCCAGCGGCATGTACCAGCGGCTGGGCATAGCGCGCGCCCAGGTCAAGCGCCCCAGCGTGCTCTTGCTCGACGAACCGACGCGCAGCCTTGACGCCGGCACCACCGCCCACTTTTGGGCCACGATCCGCGCCTTGGCACGGCAAGAGACCTGCGTTCTGCTCGCCACCCACAGCTTCGCGGAAGCGGCCGCGGTCGGGGATCGGTTGCTGCTTCTGCATCGCGGCGAAGTGCTCGCCGATCGTTCCCTGGGCGACGGCGAAAGCGCTGACGCTCTGCGCGCTTTCTACTTCCGCATGACCGGCGAGGTTGATGAGGCCGCTCACAGTGCCCCGGCTTGAAATTACAAATTAGAAATTACAAATTACAAATCTCGTTCTAACTTATGAAATCGACCCTCGACAAGCTCCATGCCATCCTGCGGCGCGATCTGCTCACGGCCGTCCGCCACCGCAGCGGCTTCGTCGTGACCCTGGTCGGAGTGTTCACTGAACTGGCGGCTTTTTATTTTCTATCCCGCGCCATCGGTCCCAGCTTTCGACCGGGTGGCGTCGAGTACTTCCCGTTCCTTCTGGTGGGCACCGGCGTCTACACGTTCTTCGTAATGAGCGCGCAAGCTTTTCTGAGCGCGATGCAAGAAGCACAGCAGACGGGGACGCTGGAAGTTCTCATGACGACCTCCACTGCTCCGGCTGAGCTCGTCATCCTCAGCTCCATTTCTGCCTTTGCCGGAAACCTGCTCAATCTGCTCGTCTATCTTTTCGCGGGAGTGGCAGTTTTCCGGGCAGCGATCCACGCCAACTTTTTTTCGTGCGTTGCGGTACTGATTTTCTCCCTGGCCATCGCCCTGGCTCTGGGGATCGCTGCGGCCACGCTTCAGGTTGCGTTCCAGAAAGGCTCGGCGCTGCTTTGGCTGCTCGGCTCCGGACTCTGGTTCCTGAGCGGAACCATGTTCCCGATCCAGAGCTTGCCCCGACCGCTCGAGCTTCTCGCTCGCGCCGTTCCTCTCACTTACGCCATCGATGGAATGCGCCGGGCGCTGCTTGAAGGGCAGTCCATGTCAGCGATGGCTCCCACACTCGCCGTCCTGGCCGGGTTTGGCGTGGTCCTGCTGCCGCTCGCGCTCACTGGTTTGTCGCTAAGTTTGCGGCGCGCGCGGCAAGATGGAACTCTGTCATTTTATTGAGGATGTTGATTCGCGTTCTCCGATTTGCGCCCAAGTCACATTGGCACCGGGGAAAGCCGTGTAGTACACTGCCTTTACTCTTATCAAAACTGGGGACAGGGATGGAGAAACCAACCCTTTCATATGTCCGGGCCATCGAAAAACTTCCTCATGCTGGAAAACACCACGATTACGACCACGACTACGGCCCGCTCGAATGGGAACGCAGAACGCTCAGCTTTGGTGGCAGAAGCTTTGCGTCTCAGTGGTCGTTTACGTCTGCAAGTTCACGGGGAAAGCATGTTGCCCGCTCTTTGGCCGGGCGATCTGGTAGAAATCGCAAGCTGCTCGCTCCAGGACCTCCGGCCCGGTGAGATCGTGCTCGCCCGGCGTGATGGCCGCCTCTTCCTGCATCGCCTCGTTTCCACCTGCAAGCCGCAGGGCTTTCTGCTGCGCGGCGATTCCATGCCTGCCTCCGACCCTCAGTTCCCTGCCGAAGCGCTGCTGGGCCGGCTGGTGAGCAAGGCTGGCGAAAGGCGAGGCGTCTCCGGCTTCGGCGTGAAATGGTCTCGCGCGCTAGGAATGGTGCTCTGTCATTGTGGCGTGGTCCAGCGTCTTGTTCTGAAACTTCACAGCCGCCGGCAAACATCGGCGCGAGAATTTCGAAACCCGGAACAGGCCACGGGGCTGGGTTCCGGCGAGCTGGGAGCCCTATGACGGCCGCGCCCCGAAAAGTCGCGTGTGTCGAAATCGGAGGGATCCCGATCGCCTTGTCCACCTGCGACGAGGGTTTTCTCGATCTGCTGCGCCAGCGCTATGACGGGTTCCTGAGTTCTTCGCCTCCCGAGTTTGAGCTTGAGTTTGATCTCACCGGCACGGGACCGGCTTCCGATGACGACGTTCGGGTCCTCCGCAATGTTGACGATGACGAGTGGCTCATCGAGCGCGGAGACTTCCGCGCCCGCTGGACCCCGAGCACCGGACAGGGCAACGTATGGCAAAATGCCAACCCGTATTCTCTAGATTCGGTGCTGCGTATTCTGCACAGCTTGATTCTTGCCGATCGCGGCGGATTCCTGCTGCACGCCGCCAGTGCGATCTGCGATGGCCGGGCCTATCTGTTCTCGGGCGTGTCCGGCGCGGGCAAGACCACGATGACACGCCTGGCCCCGGCGGACATCACCCTGCTCACCGATGAAATTTCCTACTTGCGCCCGAGTGCGGACGGGTACGCGGCATTCGGCACTCCCTTTGCCGGAGAGCTGGCCAAGCCCGGTGAAAACTGCGCCGCTCCCGTCTCCGCTCTGTTTTTTCTGGAAAAGGGTTCGGAGAATCGTGTCGATGAGTTGTGCTCCGCGGAAGCCGTCCGCCGGCTCATGCGCAATATTCTGTTCTTCGCCGAAGACCGGGGCCTGGTGGAAAAGCTTTTCGCCACCGCATGCGATTTCGTCGGAAGGGTTCCAATTCGCCGCCTGACGTTCTATCCTGATGTCAGGGTGTGGGACGAAATCCGTAACTTTCAAGGGGTGCCCGAGCATGCCTGAGAATTGCATTTACATTGCGCGCAGTTCTGCCATTGCCGCCCGCGCGCTGGCCGGCGAAATGATGGTCATGAATTCGGCCGATTCGACTTTCTTCACGCTCAACGAAGTCGCAACCGCCATCTTTCAAGCTGCCGACGGTCACACTCCCTTGCGGGAAATCGTCCGCGACAAGATCTGCGAGCAATTCGAAGTCGATCCCGAACAGGCCCAGTCAGATGCCGAGCAATTCGTCACCGAGCTTTCCAGCCGCGGAATTCTTCTCGTTTCGAGTCAACCGCTGTCGTCGGAGACGAACCAGGAGACGAACCGGGAGGCGCCCTGATGAGCCTGATGACCGAAATGGGCCAGAAGGCATTCAACCTGGGCGTGCCCATCGCCGTGCACATTGACGTCACCTATCGCTGCAACGAGCGCTGCGTGCATTGTTATCTCGATCACGACGACCACGGCGAAATGACGACCGCCGAAATCAAGGACGTGCTCGATCAACTGGCCGAGGCCGGCGTTTTCTTTCTCACTTTCAGCGGCGGAGAGGTCTTCATGCGCCGCGACTTCTTTGAGCTTGTCGAATACGCCCGGCGTCTCATGTTCAACGTCAAGATCAAGACCAACGCGGTGATGATTAATGAAAAGGATGCGCGCAGAATTCGCGAACTGGACGTAGACACCATCCAGATCAGCGTCTATTCGCATCGTCCCGAAGTTCACGATGCCATCACCAAGCTGCCGCACTCCTTGGAGCGCACCATCAAAGCCATCCGCTTCTTGCGCGAACAAGGGCTGCGAGTCACCATCGCCAATGTGCTGATGACCGTGAATTCTTCCGATCATCTGGGGGTGCAGAAACTTGCCGCCGAACTTGGCGTTCATTACACGCTCGATCCCACCATCACGCCCATGATGGACGGCGACACCTCCGTTCTCGCGCTCCGCATTCCGGGAGAAGGACTCCCGGAGGTTTTCCGCAATCCGGCGCTGGTCGCCAGCCAGGAGGAGTTCTGCGAACCGCCGAAGCCGCCGTCGGCCGAGGATCTGGAGGGTTACTCGTGCAGCGCGGGCCATTCCTTCTGCTACATTTCGCCCTACGGCGATGTGTTTCCCTGCGTCCAGTTTCCCCTTCCCACGGGTAATATCCGTCAGCAGAAGTTTTTGGATATCTGGAATCTTTCTCCAGAGATGAAAGAGGTTCGCTCGATCCAGGCCAAGGATCTGACCGTCTGCTCGTCGTGCTCGCACGTCAGCAGTTGCACGCGTTGTCCCGGGTTGGCCTATATGGAAGGAAGTATGCGGGGCCCGTCCACCGCGGATTGCGAGAAGTCGTTCTACCGCACCGGCGTGCCGACGGCGAACATGCTGCGGCAAGGGCTGTCGAAACCACGCACCATATCGGGCAATAGCGCACACCTGATCCAGATTCGGCCGGTCGCCGTTCCTGCATGATACGGGGCGCCCGTTACAGTATGCCCGCGGCAGCAGCGTTGCGTTTACGCTTTGAGTCAATGGCCGCTTCCGCGCTGGTCAACTGTTCCAGCATGCGCTGCACCGCGGCGCGGACCTCATGCGTCGCCTCAGTGAACTTGAGCGCCGCGCCAATACCCATGTCCATGCGCACGACTTCGCTTGCAACCGTAACGTTCGTATGTTCGTGCGAGAAGGTGAGTTTCAACTTCGATCCCGGCAGCAGGAGGCTGCCGCTTTCAACATAGCAACCACCCAGGCTGAGGTTGGTAACGATGCCCACTATCGCCCGTTCCAGCCCGTCGCCGGAAATTTCCGTGATGAGCTGGCCTCGCACCCGCGGATACAGACGGCGGTTTTTTTCCGTCGAGTGACTCCGCTTCTTCTGCAGATACATGCGTTTGTCGGCTTCGGAGAGGATTCTCTCGGCATCCATCCCGTCCTCGGGATACACCGCCTTGCCCACGCTCAGCGATAGAATGTCCTCGTTGCAGATGTCCTTCCCGGCCTGTCTTGCCAAGTCTCGCATCTGTTCGGCTTTGCGTGCGGCCGCTTCGGGTGTGAGTCCAGGGGCAATGACCACGAACTCGTCGCCGCCCATGCGCGCGACATAATCGTACTCACGGCTGGTTTCCTTCAGGGAATGCGCGAACCGCCGCAGCACGCGGTTTCCTTCCAGGTGTCCGAACCGGTCGTTGATCTGCTTGAACCCATCCATGTCGGCGACCATCACGGTCAGCGTTTTGTTGTCGCGTTTGCAGCGCGCCATTTCCCGGTCGAGTTGCAGGAATAGCGAGCGTGCATTGGGAAGACCGGTGAGGTAATCGGTAACCGCCGAACTCTCCGCCTGCTCGTACTTCAGCGCGTTCTCGATGGCGAGCGCCATCTTGGAAGTCACAGCCCGCAAAATACGCAGGTGATCGGAGGTAAAGAAATCTTTTTCCGCGTGGTACAAAGCGACCACTCCGACCACGCCCTGCAAGCCCTCGAGCGGAACCGCGAGCGCTGACATCAGCGTGCTGTACTTCGAAGTATCGTTCAAGTAACCGGGCTCGACCGAAGGGTTGCCATTGAGGATCGGTTTGCGGTTTTGCGCTACCCACCCCGACAGCCCTTGGCCAATCGGAATACGCAGCGAAGCAAACAACCGGAAGTTGTCGCCATTCACATATTCCGGCACCAGCTCATCGCCCTGGCAGATGTAGATCGCAATCGCATCGTAGAGCACAACCCGCCGCAGCTTCACCGCAAACACCGAGAGCGTTTCGTCCAGACTCAGCGAAGCTCCCAGTTCCTGGCTGAGTTCGAAAAGAGTCTGCGCTTCCTGGCGGGCAGCCGCGATCGAACTCAGAAAACTGCGCTCCGGCAATTGCGGCCGTCCTTGCTCGGCGAAGCCGGCTGCCGGCTTGATGGACGGCTCCTCCGTCGCGTCTTCATCTTTGACTTCCGTGGATAGCTTATGCTTGCCCAGGCCGTCCGTGCGCAAGTGAACCAGTTGCTCCAGATCCACGTATCGTCGTTCGAGCACCCTCACCACCTGCGGATCAAAAGCCTTTCCCGATTCATCCACCAGCCGCGCCATCGCTTCATGCAGCGGCAACGCCCGCCGGTATTGCCGGTCGGAGGCGAGCGCGTCCAGAAAATCCACAGCCGATAGGATGCGGGCGCCAATCGGAATCTCGGTCCCTCGCAGTCCCATCGGATAGCCAGTCCCGTCGAACTTTTCGTGATGGGCCCGTACGATGGGCACAACCGGGTAGGGAAATTGCACGCGTTCCAGGATTTCCGCTCCCACCATCGGATGAATCTTCATTTTCTCGAATTCTTCCGGCGTCAGGCGGCCCGGCTTTGCGATGATGTGCTCGGGAACCGCCAGCTTTCCGATGTCGTGCAACAAGGCTGCGGCCTGCAACGCATCCATTTCACTTCGCTCAACTTTGAGTTCCTTTGCCACCTCGACGGCGTAGACGCGAACCCTCTGCAAGTGGTCGTGAGTAGTCTGATCCTTGGCCTCAATGGCGAGCGCGAGTACCTCGATCGTGCGGATATGCAACTCGGCCATCTCTTGCACATGCCGCTTCTCGTCGTCCAGTTTGCCGAGGTAAAGACGGTAGGAACTGTAGATGAGGTATGCCACTGGAAGCGTCAGCAACGACGTCTGCCAGTCGGTAAAGCTGTGCAGCCAGCTCATCGCGCCCGCCAGGCCCGCGGCCACCAGGTAGTAGGGGAAGCTCCAGCAGTAGCAGTCTGCCCACACCTTTCGCAGCGGCCTGCCCTCCGTCATGGAGATAACGGCGGAAACCGGAACCGTGTTGGCCACGAAGTAAACGCATGCCGCCAGAAATAGCGACGTAGATGGGTTATTCACCGCGTGATGCGCCAAAAAATAGTGATACGAAGCGAAGGTCACCGCGATGGCCATTGCCGTCGAACAAACGCTGAAGGCGACTTGCAACGGAATCGGATGGTCCCCTAAACTCTGCACGACCACCGCCGCGCACCCCAGCGCCATTGCTTGCGGCAAGCTCAGTTCCAGCACACCCAGCAGGAGAAACAGAAAGTTCACTGACATTGTCCCGGCAGTTCCAGGCAGATTCACCTTGAGCCGCGAGGCTGCCAGCGCAATCGCGAGATAGCAGCAAAACTTGAGCGGATTCTCACTACCCCCGTGCGAGACCGAATAGGTCAGGACGGCGGTCCCGCAGAGCACGACCACGGCAACAAAGAAGCGTGGCGCCGCGCTCATGTCCCTCCACGATTGAGGGCCAGTTTTCATTCCAGACGAACTCCTCCCCAGGGCACGGGTCACAGATTCCCAGGCGCAAAAAACAAGGGAATGTTCATTGATAACAGGCCCGGGAGGGGCAGGAAAGGATTCGGCGGTTTGGAGATAAACTTCCGTAACCGGGGACGACTGACCTTTGGCTGGTACTTCGCCTTCCAAACCCCGTAGATAAACTCTTAAGCCATAGAAAACTACCACCGCCAAGGCGAACCTGAGCCTGCCGGCCCGCCGCATCGCATAAACCGGGTTCTCGGCAATGTGCCGTCTTCCGGCCTTGCGGCCAATCGGCATGATATGCTGTTATAATCCATAATCTGTATTAACTAGATCGACTTTATCGTATTTGGAATTAGGGGTGGTTTCGGGCCAGCTCGGCAGAGTCCACCCATGGTTCTTACAATCGCTGGTCGTTTCGTTTCGCATTGATGATGGATAATTTAAAAACTGAGGAGCTGTAATGTCACAGGACAACAACCCCGAAAAAAAGCAGCACTTAGGAACTCTGGCCGTTCATGGCGGCCAGGAAGTTGACGTTACCACGAAGTCTCGCGCCGTCCCCATTTACCAAACCACGTCGTACGTGTTTGACGATGCCGACCATGCGGCACGCCTGTTTGCCCTAAAAGAATTCGGAAACATCTACACCCGGATCATGAATCCGACCACCGATGTTTTCGAAAAGAGAATCGCGGCACTGGAGGGAGGAGTTGCGGCACTGGCCACCGCTTCCGGCCAGGCTGCCGAGACCCTGACTGCGATTACTCTGGCGGTCGCAGGAGACGAACTCCTATCCACCACCTCGCTCTATGGCGGAACCTACAATCTCTTTCACTACACCCTGCCGGAACTCGGAATCAAGGTGCGCTTCGCCGATGGGGACGATTTCGACGGCTTGAAGAAGGCGCTTAATTCCAAGACCAAGGCGCTTTACACCGAGACGCTAGGGAACCCAAAACTCGACGTAGCCGAGATCGAGACCCTGGCTCGCATCGCCCACGAAAACGGCGTGCCTCTCGTCATCGACAATACTTCCGCCTCCCCGGCGCTGGTTCGTCCCATCGAGTGGGGAGCCGATATTGTCATCAATTCGGCGACCAAGTTCATTGGCGGTCACGGCACCTCCATCGGCGGCGTGATCGTGGATGCCGGGAAATTCGATTGGAAGGCATCCGGCCGTTTCCCGGGCTTGGTGGAACCCGACCCCTCTTACCACGGCGTCTCCTACACGGAGGCGTTTGGTCCATTGGCCTTCATCCTCAAGGCCCGCGTGCGCGGCCTGCGCGACACGGGCGCGGCGCTCTCGCCGTTCAATGCCTTCCTGTTGCTGCAAGGCGCTGAAACCCTTCATCTCCGCATGCAACGCCACTCCGAGAACGCGCTTGCCGTAGCCAGGTTCCTCGGAACCCACCCCGCCGTCGTTTGGGTCAATTATCCCGGCCTGCCTTCGAGCAAATACTATGCGCGGTCGCAGAAGTATCTGCCGAATGGCTCGGGATCGCTGGTCACGTTCGGAATCAAGGGCGGTTACGAAGCGGGGCGAAAGCTGATCAACTCGCTGTCGTTGTTCAGCCTGCTCGCTAACATCGGCGACGCGAAATCGCTGGTCATTCACCCCGCGTCCACCACTCACCAACAGCTCTCCGAATCCGAACAAAGGGATACCGGGGTTACGCCAGAGTTGGTGCGCTTATCGGTAGGAATAGAAGACCTGCGCGACATCGTCGCCGACCTGACCCAGGGATTGGAGAAGGCAACTGGGCTGTCGCCAAAAGCAGCGGCAGCGTAGGAGCAACCAAGTAGGATGACCATCCCTCCGCCGGTCCGGGCGAAGCACTCTTTTGCTGAAAAGGAGGGCTTCGCCCTGGAATGCGGAGGCGAACTGCGCCCCGTGACTCTTCAGTACGCCGTGTACGGAGAACTCAACGCGGCGCGCGACAACGTGGTCCTAGTCTGTCACGCGCTCTCCGGCTCCGCCGAGGTTGCCGATTGGTGGCCCGAGCTGTTTGCCGACAATGGCTTCTTCAGCATTCAACGCCATTGCGTAATCTGCATCAACATTCTGGGATCGTGTTACGGCTCGACCGGTCCACAGTCCATCAATCCCAGCACCGGGAGGACCTATGGCCCGGACTTCCCGCTAGTCACGGTCGGCGATATTATCCAATCGCAAAGAGAGGTTCTCGATCATCTCGGAATCGATCGCATTCAACTCGTCATCGGTGGTTCGATTGGCGGCATGCAGGCCTTGCAGTGGGCCATGGATTTCCCCGACCGCGTCGATAACTGCGTAAGCATCGCCGCCACGCCGCTCGGGCCGATGGGACTCGCCCTCAATCACATGCAACGCCAGGTCATCCGACTGGATCCCCGTTGGAAGAATGGAGACTACAGCGACCAGCCACCGGCTCTCGGCCTAGCCCTGGCACGGAAGATTGCCATGTGCTCTTACAAGTCGGCGGAGTTGTTCAGCACCCGCTTTGGGCGCAATCCCAACCGGAACGGCGAAAATCCATGGGCGGAACCCAACGCTCGCTTCGATGTGAGCGGCTATCTCGATCATCAGGGCGAGAAATTCGTACAAAGGTACGATACCAATTCCTATCTCTGCATCACGAGAACCATGGACACCTTCGACCCCGTCCGGAAGTACGGCTCCATCCACACCTATCGCCGCATCAAAGCCCGCGTCACCCTCGTGGGCATCTCCTCCGATTGGCTCTTTCCAGCCTCCGAGGTGCAATCGTTGGCCGGTGAGCTCAGAAGCTGCGGCGTGGATTGCATCTACCGTGAAATCGAATCCTCCCACGGGCATGACGCCTTTCTCGCCGAACCCGACAAACTCGCCTCCATCCTGGCAGCCCGACTGTCGCCGCGCCTGACCCCAGGCTGAAGCGGATCGAGCCAGCACGCGCCATCCTCGCCGCCGCGCTCCGCCGTCCCGCTGCCGGGAACCAACAATGGCACTATCACCCGAGAACGCATTCTCCGACAATCATTAGAACAGCAATAAGAGTTACTGCCATCGGTCGTTGGCTGCAGCGTCACCTGCGTCTTAGTTTGTTCTTTCTCAGATGTGCCCGCGCTTGCCCTAATGCGGGTTTGTCGACGTCAGACTCAGGGAGAAGTACTTATGTCAGGACAAGTCATTTTGTATTTCGAAGACCAAGCGGATGCCTTGCGCTTCGCCCTCGCCGCCGGTTCAGTGATGGCAGGAGATGGAACACGCGCCACCGGCGATTTAGTCCAGGAAACGACGCGAGTCACGCGCATCCGGTTGGACGACGCCAACCGAGGAAAGGGCAAGCAGCCCAATCCTGGTTCCAATTCCAGTTCCAACGACCGCCTCGCGTAACCGCGCCCCTGCCGCTAGTTTCATCCGCGCACGAAAACCACCGCGACCGAAAGTTCCCGCCGACGCGGTCGGTCCCGAATTAGAATGTCTGCATGCCCATCGTTGAACAGGCCTCCTCTTCGTCTTCTTCCACCGCGTTCGACCTCGCCTGGGTTCGCGCGCAGTTCCCGGCGCTCGCGCAAACCGTCAACGGGCATCCTGCCGTCTTTCTGGACGGGCCCGGCGGTACGCAGGTACCGCAGCAGGTGATTGACGCCATCGCGGACTACCTGGCGAGCAACAATGCCAACACCGGCGGCGCTTACCAAACCAGCCGCAACACCGACCGCATGATCGCGGAAGCGCGCGCGGCGATGGCAGATTTTCTAAATTGCCATGCGGATGAAATCGTGTTCGGCGCGAATATGACGGCGCTGACTTTCGCGATGAGCCGCGCGCTCGGCCGCGAACTCGGCCCCGGCGACGAGATCGTACTCACCCTGCTCGACCACGACGCCAATTTTTCGCCCTGGAAAGCGCTGCAAGAAGAAGACAAAGGCGCAGTCATCCGCGCAGTGAAGTTCAACCGCGCCGATTGCACGCTCGACATGCAAGACCTGGCGGCCAAAATCCGCGATCGCACGCGGATCGTCGCCGTCGGTTATGCGTCAAATGCGGTAGGCACGATCAACAACGTAGCCGAAGTGGTGCGCCTGGCGCGGCAAGCGGGAGCGCTGAGTTACATCGATGCCGTCCACTACGCTCCGCACGGCCCCATTGACGTGCGCGCCCTCGACTGCGATTTTCTGGTCTGCTCGGCCTACAAATTTTTCGGCCCGCACCTGGGCGTTCTCTACGGCAAGCGCGAGCACCTGAAGCGCCTGCATCCCTATAAAGTCCGGCCCAACACCAACAACATTCCGAACTGTTGGGAATGGGGAACCTTGAACCACGAAGGCATCGCGGGAATCAAACCCTGCGTGGATTACTGGGAGAAACTCGGCCGCCGAGCGAGTCCCGCGGTCACCACCCGCCGCGCTGCGATCCTGTCCGCGCACGAAGCGATTCATCAGTACGAGCGAAAAATGACGGAGAAGATGATCGCCGGCTTGCTGGCGATCCCCGGATTGAAGCTCTACGGCATCACCGACCCGCGTCGCTTCGAGAATCGCCTTGAGCAGAGATGCTCGACCTTCGCGGTCCGCATCGAAGGCCACACGCCGCTGGAACTCGCAACCAGGCTCGGCGAGCGCGGCTTCTTCACCTGGGACGGAAACTACTATGCTCTGAACCTGACCGAACAGTTAGACGTAGAGCGCCTGGGAGGATTTCTGCGCATAGGCCTGGTGCACTACAACACAACGGAAGAAGTGGAGCGACTGCTCGGGGCGCTGCGGGAAATTGTGGAGTGACATGACGAAAACGCTGGCGTGTGTTCAAGAACTCGTCTGTCGCGCCACCGAGGGAAACAAAGCACGGAATAACACAGCCCCAGAGGGGCGGCCTAGCTTAGCCCCACGCTTCAGCGTGGGGTAAAGAGGAATGGTGATTCAAGTCCCGGAGGGACGACCGAAGCTCTCACGCGCACACTGTTGGGGGCTAGGGCCGCAGTTCTTCAACGCGCCCGCCGCGTCCTATCAGCGCCAGCGTCGCCAGCCCTATGAACAGCCCGTGTTCGACGATGCCGGGAGTATTGCTAAGGGCAAGCGCCAGCGCCGCCGGATCCGCAATCTTCCCGAAGCTGCAATCAAGAATCGGATTGCCGTTGTCCGTAAGGTAAGGACTGCCGTCCGGCTTCGTGCGCAATTTGGGCAACGCCCCGAGCGCGACGATCTTCTTCTCCACCACGGTTCGCGCAAACGAAATCACCTCAATCGGCAAAGGAAATTTCCCCAGCACAGGAACAACCTTTCCAGAGTCCGCAACCACGATCATCTTCTTGGAAGCGGACGCGACGACCTTCTCGCGCAGCAGCGCACCGCCGCCGCCTTTGATCAAGCGCAACTGTGGATCGAGCTCATCGGCGCCATCGATGGTGATGTCGATCTCCGGATGCTCGTCAAGCGTGGTCAGCGGAATGCCGACCTGGCGCGCCAAGTCGGCGGTCTGCACAGAAGTTGGGATTCCGACGATTTTCAGCCCCGCTTTCACGCGCTCGCCCAGAGCGACGACCGCGAAGTAGGCGGTTGAGCCAGTGCCTAATCCAACGACATCGCCGTCACGCACCAGCTTGGCGCCCGCGCGGCCGGCGGCTTCTTTTTCCTGCGGATTGCCCATGCATCACCTGTTGAAGATTACTAGTCGAACATGCGAGCCCGCTATTATTCCACAGCCTTCTGAATCAGCGCACCGATTCCGGCGATGTTTTTCGCGAGCTCCGCGGAAAAGCCATGCCGCCGTTGCAGGTATTCGGGTGAATTGTATGAGAGCCACACTTGGCCCTGCTCGTCTTGCCAGGCAAGTGCTTTCAACGGAAGGTCAATAGCCAGCCGGGGCGCGGCAACCATCAAAGGCGTACCACCTTTCGGACTGCCGAAGATCAGTAACTGCGTAGGGCGCATTTTAAAGCCAGCCTTCTCTGCCTCACCGCTGTGGTTGATAAGTGCAAACACCGTCACGGCCTTCTCTTTGAGGATCGACTGGAGCCGTGCCAGGGTGTCGGGCACGGAATAGCGACTGGGCACATCAATGATTCCGCTGTCCATACTTGCACCTCCGATGCATTTCAAGCAGCCTTCCGAGTGAATCGGCCACACAAGACCGATCATCCATTATTCTGTAGACACCTTCTATGGCGACCTCAACTCGAAATACTAGCAAGAGCGCGGCCCCTGCAATCGTCGAAAACTACGAACGGGAACGTGTGTTTGAGCTGTTCCGGCAATTTGGATATCTGGAGGCCGAACTGAACCCCCTCGGCCTGCTGCCTCCGCAACCGCATCCCGACCTGCGTGTCGACAACGACATCGACAACCAGTGGGCGCGCGAAGCGCGGCGCATTTATTGCGGAAGCATAGGCGTGGAGTTCATGCACATCGTCGACCCGGAGCGCCGACGCTGGATCCAGAATCGCATCGAGGCCGAACCGCCTGCAGTCGAGCTCTACCACGACCGTGCCCTCGACCTGCTGGTGCGCGCCGAACTGTTTGAGCAAACGCTGCAGCAGCGCTATCTGGGCAACAAACGTTTCTCCCTCGAAGGCAACACGTCTTTATTACCGGCGATGGATCAGGTTCTGGACGTGGCCGGCGAGCGCGGTGCCGTGGAACTGGTAATGGGCATGAGTCATCGCGGCCGGCTGAACGCCATTATTCATCTGGCAAACCGCTCGCCGGAGCAGGTCTTTGCCGAATTTGAGGATGTGGATCCACGCAGCGTACTGGGGTCGGGCGACGTGAAGTACCACATGGGCGCGACCGGCGAGTACGTCACCAGGAGCGGAAAGAAAATTCATATCCACCTGGCATCGAATCCCAGCCACCTCGAAGCGGTCGATCCGGTAACGGTGGGACGCACGCGCGCCAAGCAGGACCGTGCTGGTGCCGGCGGCAAGGCAATGTATCTACCGCTGCTGGTGCACGGCGACGCCGCGTTCGCCGGGCAAGGCATCACGGCTGAGACGCTGAATTATGCGGACCTCGCCGGCTACACCGTGGGCGGTACCATCCACGTAATCGTCAACAACCTGATCGGCTTCACCACGAATGCCCGCGACGAGCATTCCTCGCGCTTCTCCGCGCAACTCGCGCGGCGGCAGGCGATTCCCATCTTTCACGTGAATGGTGAGGACGTGGATGCAGTGATGCGCATCGCGCGCATCGCCACCGAGTACCGCTACCAATTCGGCACCGACGTGGTCGTGGACATGATCGGCTACCGGCGCCATGGCCACAGCGAGGTCGACGATCCCACCGTCACCCAACCGCTGATGTATAAGGCGATCAAACAGCATCCGCCCTTGTATCAGATTTACGCCAAACAACTCGGCATGAATGATGACAAAATCGCGGAGCGAGTACAGGCGGTCAAGAGCGAGTACGAGGCCGCGCAGAAGAGCGCAACCCAAGTCACCAAGAAGCCGCTGATGCGCGATCTGCCAAAGTACTGGGACGACTATTTCGGGGGCCCCTACAAACCGGAGTACGAACAGCCCACGGGCCTGGCGCCCGAGGAACTCGCGGAACTCACGGAGCGTTTGACCACGTATCCGGAGGGTTTCCGCATCCATCCGAAAGTGAAAAAGTTACTCGAGCAGCGCCAGGAAATGGGGACGGGCAAGAAGCCCGTCGACTACGGTATGGCGGAGGCGCTGGCGTTTGCCAGTCTGGTGAAAGAGGGGATTCCCGTGCGCCTGAGCGGGCAGGACTCGCGGCGCGCGACCTTCAATCAGCGGCACTCGGTGCTGCTGGATATTGAGGATGAGACGGAATACATTCCGCTGCGCCACATCGCGCTGGGCCAGGCGGCGTGCGACATCTACAACTCGCCGCTTTCGGAGGCGGGCGTGATGGGATTTGAGTACGGCTACAGCCGCGATTATCCCGAGACGCTGGTTCTGTGGGAAGCGCAGTTTGGCGATTTTGCCAACGTGGCGCAGGCTGTGATCGACCAGTTTGTGTGCGCCGGCGAGGAGAAGTGGAAGCTCCTGTCAGGACTGGTGCTGTTGCTGCCGCACGGCTACGAAGGCCAGGGCCCGGAGCATTCAAGTGCGCGCATCGAGCGATTCTTGCAACTGGCGGCGCGCGACAACATCCAGATTTGTCAGCCCTCGAATGCGGGCCAGTATTTCCACCTCCTGCGCCGCCAGGCGCTGCGCAAGTGGAGAAAGCCGCTGGTGGTCTTCACCCCGAAGAGCATGCTGCGGCATCCGGATGCCCTGTCTCGGCTGGAAGATCTGACGCATCGGCAGTTTCTGCCGGTGATACCGGATACAGAAACGCAGGACGCCCAGCGGATTCTGGTCTGCACCGGCAAGATCGGACACGAACTGCGCACGGTCCGGCAGAAGCGCAACGACTCGAGCACCGCCATCGTCTTCCTCGAGCAGATGTACCCGTTCCCCGAGGCGGAACTGGCGGCGGAACTGGAGCGTCACAGTGACGCGCGAGATATTGTGTGGGTGCAGGAAGAGCCCTCCAACATGGGCGCGCTTTCCTACATGCTGCCTCGCTTAAGAATCATCGCCAACGACCGGCCGGTTATTTCGGTGAAACGTTCCGCAAGTGCAAGTCCGGCTACCGGTTCGGCAAAGGCGCACGAGGTAGAGCAGAAGACGCTGCTGGCACTGGCCTTCACGACGCCGGCTTGGGAACCTGCGCAGCATCGAGATCAAACTTAGCAACTTGCCAACCTGGCAGGTAGCGATAGGACGTCGGGTAGCCCCGGAGGGGCGAACCAGCTTAGCCCAGCGCTTCAGCGCTGGGAAAAGTGGCGAGGAAAAGCAAGTCCCGGAGGGACGACCCAGTTCCCCGACAACACACGCAGGCGCGGCAAGCCCCGCCTGCAGCGGCGAAAGAATCGGCTTACGGCCAGCGCTTAGCTGCCTCTTCCCAGCCGGCGGCGCGTGCCGGTTGGCTTCCAGACTGGGCGGCAACCGCCTGCGGAATCCGGACTGGCTGCGGCGGCGTGGTAGTAGTTAAGCTCGGCTTGGGCGCTTCAGCCAGCGACTCTTTTTCTTCCGAAAGCAGCGGAGCGGCGATGCGCAAGGCCTCAACTTCTTTTTCCAGCCTGGTCAGTTCAAGTTCCTTCTGCCGTAAAACTTCATACACATTCTTCATTCGTGGGCACCTGTGTGTTGAAACAGCGATTAAGCGCAGACTATGGTTCCACCGGCAATTTGTCAAGAAAAACGGCACCCGGCAGTACTTGAGTGGTTATCGGAGTTTGCTCATCGAAAGACGACGATGGCGACCAGAATGCCCAATATCAGGACGACGATCGCCAACAGATTGATGGGGTTCGTCAGCCAGGATCCTTGTGCGGGCGCCGAGTTTGCCAGGAAGGCCGGCACGAATTCCTCCGGAGTCGACGCCGCCGAGTCGCCCGCGGAGTCGCCCACAGAGTCGAGCGCAGCGCCCCGCTCCTCCCTCTCGCGCTCCTTAGTCTCGCAATCCAGGCAGCGCGTTCTCCCCTCGGAAACGGGGAATCCGCACGAGGCACATTTTTGTGCGAGGAGCATGTCCTCGGGGACTGCCCCGGTCGCTGGCGACGGAATTACGGGCGACTCGCCGGGAAGGACTGCAGGCTCGGCGAACTCTGGGTTGAGAGGAATGTTAAAGGTAATGTTAAGGGGAACCGCGGGCGCCTCCGCCGCGCTGCTTGCCGTGGAGAGTCCGGGCGAAAGTCCGGACGAAAGTCCGAGCAAAGGTCCGGGCACAAGTTCAGACGAAACTTCAGACGAAAGTCCAGACGAAATCTCGACGCTCTTTTCCGGTTCGCGCTGAGGCCCCGCCGCCGGTGCGGACTTCTGCCGCTGCTCGGCCAGATCGAGCGCCGTCAAAGTAAGGTCGGCCATGCGCTCCAGTGCCACCAGATCGCGCTCTTCGAAAGCGTAGGGGTGATCGGAAAACAGTTCGAACAGGCCGCGAACCTCTCCCGTACTCCGCACCAACGGCAAAACTACGATGGAGGCAATGCCCAGTTCCCGGCAAGTTTCCAGATTCACGCGCGGATCGGTTTCCGCGTTGTTACAGCGCAGCAACTGCCGGCGGGCAATGCTTTCGCCAGTCAATCCGGAACGAACCTGCAGCCGCGCCCCGACCGCCGGCGCCGAAGTACCAGCGCTGGCGCGGCAAACCATCTCGTCCCCCCGGGGCAAAGCGAGTGCAGTCCCGGTAGCGCCAGTAATGTACTGCGCGCGTTCCACTAACAACTGCAGTGCGGAGTCCAGCTCTGCATCTTCAAGCGCGCGGCTCCCATTGGAGTTATCGCCGACTGCGCCGACCGCTCCTGCCACAGACGACCGATCCGTCCCCGCAGTCGTGTCCTCGGCTGACGGGAATGGATCTCCGGGTTGGGAGGTTCCGCGCATGGAATCGCTGTCAAAGCCCACGTTTCGGCAAGCCAATTTTCGTCAGTCTAGAACAGCCCAGCTAGAAAGCCAACGTTTACACCGAGAGCGCTGAACCGAGTCTCGCCTTGGAGACTCCCGCTGTCAAGGGACGGAGGGCGCGGGGTGGTGGCACCGTGTGCCCATCCCGTTCGCGCCGTTTGCGAGCGGTCAACCTCCTGCGCTAGCGCGCGGCAAGCGCGTCCAGCCGCGCCAGCGTGTCTGGGTATTTGCGCACAAGAAGGACGAGTGCGGCCGCCTGAGCATTCGGTTTCGCTCGGCCCTGCTCCCATTTTTCCAGAGTTCTTTCGTTAATCCGGAGTCTGCGGGCGAACACCGCTCGCGAGCAGCGCAGCTTCTTTCGGGTGTCTCGCAGCAGCTTTGAATCCACCTTGGGGAGCGGTGCCATATCCACCTTGCAGCTGCGCAATGTAATCCTGCCCTCGCGGTGGTTCTTCATCGCTGCCACCCCGTCCATCAGTTCGCCAAAAACGTCTCTCTTCGCCATTACCGTATCCTCCCCAAGCTCTGTGGCCCTGTGACCCGCCGAGCCGCACGTGCTGCCAATTCGTTCTCTATCGAAGCTTTGAGTGCCTTCTTCTCTTTCGCCGTCAGGTCTGAAGCTTCGTCCTTGTCGTAGAGAGTCATCAGCCATATCTGACGATCGGATTTGAAGTGGTAATAGATAATGCGTAACCCGCCTCTGCGGCCTTTGCCGCGCCGCGCATCTGCCCAGCGCAACTTTCGAAACCCTCCCGTGCCCGCCATCAAGTCTCCCAGTTCAGGATTGGCTCCCAGCTTGGTTTGCAATTCTCTGTATTCGTCATCGATCAGATAGGCCGGCAAATGACGCGTGAATACCGGCGCTTCGATGAACTCTATGCCCGTTGTGTACGCTATCGGGGTAATACCGAATGACTATACGCTTTTAGCGTACATATGTCAAACCGCCGGGCGCGGAGAAATCGCCGATGTGGACAGGAGGCGATGCCGTACTTACCGTGATTTTTCGTCCTTGTGCCGCAGCCATTCGATGAACATCTGCTCTTTCGGTTTGTCGTAAGCCATGAGCAAGTGGCGAATGCTGCGTCCGCTGACAAAGTGGCAAACTTCCTCCGCCAGGTTCTTGGCATGGTCGCCGGCCCGTTCCAGAGACTGCGTCATGAAGATAACCTGCAGGCTGGAGTGGTGCGCGACGTTCTCCGGATTCTCAATGTGCCGCAGAAAGATGATATTGCGCAGGCGGTCCATCTCGGCATCGGCGCGGAGCACGTCAATCGCTTTCTTGACGTCGCGCTGGGAAAAAGATTGGCCGACATCGGCCAGCATTTTCTCCAGAACCGTAGCCATCTGCGTCAAGTCGCGAGCATCCTGGGAGTCAATGCGGCCGCCCGCAGCTTGCGCACTGGTGGCAAAGCTCAAGAGCAGGTCCCCTATGCGCTCCAGTCCAATCATGACTTTCATACACCCCAGCAGTTGCCGGGTTTCGGCTTCCGGGACGCGGGTGATAGTCGAGGTCACACCGATGTCCACTTCCAGGTCAATGGCATCGAGTTCTTTTTCGCACCGCCGGATGTCGTTCAGGCGAGACATGGATCCCGTGGCAATGCCCTCGGCCGCGATGGCTGCGGCCTCGCGGGCTAGTTCGCAGGCTTCTACGGTTCGCTGCACCAGGACAGAGTGTGAGGGCTCAGGCGAAGGTGTCTTTATACTGGCTGTACTCATAGGCAAAAGACCAAACACCGCTCTGCTTCATTGGATGCCGGATCCGCTCTGGTGGACGCGAGCGGTTTCAACCCGGAGTGTGGCACACATCCCCACAAAAAGCATAATTTGCTGCGGTCCGAGGTAGGTTACAACCCGATGAATTTCCGGCTACTCGGGCCACTCTTTGACTTTCTCATGCGGCGAAGCGCGTCGTCGGAGGCATGCAGAGTCACGTTCGGAATGTCATCGGATCGCATAACCGCCATCGACACGGATCGTAGCACCGGTAACGAAGTCCGAGGCCCGCGAGGACAAGTACACAGCTGTTCCGGCAAGTTCTTCCGGTTGGCCCCATCGACCGGCGGGGGTCCGCGCAAGAATTTCATCGTTCATGGGCATTGTACGTACCGGCGCCGTCATGTCCGTTTCAATCCACCCCGGCGCGATCGCATTAACTTGAATATTGTGCGGGGCGAGTTCAATGGCCATGGACTTGGTCAGTTGGACGATCGCTCCTTTCGCTGCGCTGTAAGAAGGGACGAGCCCAGATCCAAAGAACGAGTACATACTGCCAATGTTAATAATCTTTCCACCTTTATTACTGACCATCGATCTGGCAGCGAGCTTCGAAAGAAGGAAAACTGCATTGAGTTGCGTCTCGATGACGTTGTCCCAATCTTCAGGCTTTTCCTGCAACACACCGCCGCTCAGCGACACATTGCCAGCATTATTTACCAGGATGCCTATGCCACCGAGCTCGCTCTCGACCCTGTTAAGCGCGGGTTCCAGTCCGGCGCGATTGGTCACGTCAACCATCACAGCAATCGATGGAACACCGATTGCTTTCAATTCGGAAAGCACTCGCTGGTTCTTTTCGTCGTTTCGTCCAAACACGGCGACGGCAGCCCCGGCTTCGGCCAATCCGAGCGCAATGCCGCGGCCAATTCCGCCATTACCACCAGTCACTACAGCCACCCGACCGGTTAGGTCAAATAATGCAGGCATTTTCATCAAGCGCTCCCTTTCAAGGACCAACGAACAGGATTGATGCTGCGAAATAATCCAAGTCAGATCGTCAGAGTGAACCCGCCATCCGGTGTCAGCGTGGTGCCCGAGATGTAGCTAGCCTCGTCCGAGCACAGAAAGACTATAGTTTGGGCGATCTCATCCGGGCGGCCTGCCCGCCTCGTATGAACACGTGGTATCAGAACCTTGTCGTACAAGTCGTCGCCGACGATGCCGCGCGCCCGGTGATGCATCGGCGTATCGATGAATCCTGGACACACGAGATTCACCCGGATTCCCTGCGGCGCCAGCTCCGCGGAAACGCTCGTGGTCAACCCGATTTGCCCGTGTTTCGAGGCGACGTACGCTGAGCCGGTGGGAAAGCCGAGAAAAGAGTTTACCGAACCGACGTTGACGATCGCACCGCCATGTCCGCCCGCAAGCATGGCTCGGGCCTCGTACTGCAAACACAGAAAGGTGCCCTTCAGGTTGATGTCGAGAACCCGATCCCATTCCTGCTCCGGTAGATCCGTGATGCGTGCGAACTTCCCCTCAATGCCGGCGTTGTTCACGGCGTAGTCGAGCCGGCCAAATGTCTCAATCGCATGTGCCACCATCCGTTCGACATCCTTCGCGATTGCCACATCCGTGACCACGAAGCTGGCTCTCCCTCCCCGCGACTCTATCTCACTCGTGAGCGTCGCCAACTCATGTTCGCGCCGTGCCGCAAGAACTACCTTGGCGCCTCGCGCCGCAAAGGCCTCACCTGTCGCCCGGCCAATCCCACTGCTCGCTCCGGTAATCAGAACTACTTTGTCATTCATATCTGACATCTAGGTCCCCCCAAGGCCCGGTAGGCTTGACTCTGGCAAACGTCTCTTCTCAAGCGCTGCTATGGCGATGTTTTTCCGTTGCGCAGTAGGAGTGTGATTATAGCGAAGGCGGCTACTCTTGGAGTCTTGCGATTCGGGCCTCTCCGTCGATACGTCCCAGCTGGTCGGTTAGTGTTTACTGAATCATGTCCGTTCCGGTCGGATGACGGTCCACGCGGAAACTGCCCCACTACAAAAATCTACGCGCCGGAATCCGCCTCCGAACCAGGCAACGTAAATAAAAAAATCGAGCCGTGGTTGAGTTCGCTCTCGGCGCGAATCGTTCCCCCGTGTGCCAGAACAATGTGCTTGGCGATGGCAAGTCCCAGCCCGGTGCCCCCGGACTCCCGCGAGCGAGCTTTATCCACGCGGTAGAAACGCTCGAAAAGACGTGGCAGATGCTCGGAAGAGATACCGGATCCGAAGTCCCGGACGTAAAATTCGACGCCGCCCTCGGCCGCGCGGGCTCCGAGAATAACTTTTTTTCCGGACGCCGCGTACTTCAACGCATTCTCGATCAGGTTGGAAAAAATCTGGTGGATGGCTTCGCGATTCGCATTCACATTGCCGGCGGTCGCTGAGTTCTCAATCGCCAGCTCGACGCC
>JBEKWX010000016.1:0-22832 GCA_049512675.1 Terriglobales bacterium
GAAGGAGTCGGTGGCGGGCGTGCTGGCGTTGATGTTCTGCACCACCCATCTTCACTACACGCAGAACATGATGGAAAACAACTACATCATGTTGCTGACGCTCGCTGGCTTTTCATTTCAGTGCGAGTGGCTGCGCACGGATAGCCGGCGGGCGCTTTTCGCGGGCTCCTGCGCGCTGGGGCTGAACCTGCTTACGCGTCTAACTACGGGCTTGGATCTGATTGCGGCCGGGATGTTTATCTTGCTGGTGCTTTGGTTTGAAGGATTGCGCGGCCAGGGGTTGTGGCGGCGTCTCGTCGCCTACTGCAAAGTCGCCGCGCCGGTTTACTTATTCTTTCTCATGCTTGATCGCGCCTACCAGTATTACCGCTACGGATCACTCACCAATACATACGTAGCGATATTCGCAAGGGAAGAGCGCCAGATCGATCCTACGCTGCCGGCGAATTTTCCCTGGAGCACGCCCTTTCACGTCGGCGTTTTCGGCGCGCTGTTCAAACCTGAGAAGTCTATTTTTCTCTTCGATCCTCTTCTCGTGCTGGCAATTTTCCTTTTGGCATGGCTATGGAGGTGCCTGGCTCCGGAGGTGCGCGCGTATGGGGTGAGTTCCGTTCTCCTGTTACTCGCCTATATCAGTTTTTACGCGAGATACACCTACTGGAGCGGCGACTTCGCCTGGGGCGACCGCTATGTTTCGACCGCCGTGGAACTGGTAACACTCGTCGCAGTACCGCTGCTCCTGCGTTATCGGGCATCTATTAATCGAGAACGTTGGAGAAGAACGATCTGGTGTGCGGGATGGGCGCTGATCGCGGTCAGCCTGATGATTCAGTTAGCATCGCTCGCCTTCTGGTTGCCGCTCGAAATTTACCAGATGGAGACGCTCGGACATCCGACCTTTGTGATTGCTCTGCGTTTCAAGAACATTGTCGCCTTCGCTTTGGGCAAGATGGATGCCTGGGGCTTGAACGACGAGTCCATGACACAAGACCCGTGGGATTATGTTCACATCACGACGTGGAATTTTCTGCCATTTCTGCTGCGCCGCGTCGGGGCAGCGCCGGGCTGGGTGGTGAACACGGCCCTGGCTGTCTGGCTTGCCGCGATTGCGGCACTTGGATGGGTCTTGCTCCGGTTGCGAAGCAGCTTGCGATCGCCGAGACTGACGACCGACAATGATCGCCTACACTGATGGCCGACAATGTTCGCCGACAATGATCGCCGACACTGACCGCCGACACTGACCGCCGAAAACGTTGACGGCAACCGAAATCCGGTTTGAAAGTAATCTCGTCTCTGCTGTAGCTTGGATCTTGTGATCCTCGACGTTCTCCATCGCATCGCCAATCACCGCCAGTCGCTCTCCCGCGAAGAGGCACACGCGGTGATGACCGAAGTCCTCACCGGCCAATGCTCGGACGCGCAAATTGCGGCGCTGCTGGTGGCCTTGCACATGAAGGGCGAAACGGTCGAAGAAATCGTCGGATTTGCCGAAGCCATCCGCGCCGCCGCCATTCCGCTCGAACTCCACGCCGACTCCGTCCTCGACGCCAGCGGCACCGGACGCGACGCGCTCGTCGATACCTGCGGCACCGGCGGCGATGCCAGCGGCACGTTCAATATTTCGACGGCAACGGCCTTCGTCGTCGCTGGAGCCGGCGTGCGCGTCGCCAAGCATGGCAACCGCAGCGTGACCTCAAAGTGCGGCTCCGCCGACGTGATGGAAGCGTTGGGGGTGAACATCTATCTGCCGGCCGAGCAGGTCGCGGCCTGCCTGGCACAAGTGGGAATCGCTTTTCTTTTCGCCCCGGCCATGCATTCCGCGATGAAATACGTGCAGACCGCCCGCCGCGAGCTGCAACTGCGTACTGTGTTCAACCTGCTCGGTCCGCTGACCAATCCCGCGCGCGCCACCTGCCAGGTAGTGGGCGTCTATTCCGCGGATCTCGTCGAGAAACTTGCAGAAGCGCTCAGCATGTTAGGGTTGCGTCGCGCGCTCGTCGTCCACGGAAGCGACGGCCTGGACGAAATCACCATCACCGCCCCAACGCGCATCGCCGAGGTGCGCGAGGCACAAGTTCACAGCTACGAAGTAACACCCGAGGAATTCGGCCTGCAGCGCGCCACCTTCGACGAAATCTCCGGCGGAGACGCAGCTCGCAACGCCGCGCTGATCCGAGAAATCCTCGCCGGAAAGAGATCCGCGCGCCGCGATATCGTGCTGCTCAACGCCGCCGCCGCCCTCGTCGCAGCGGGACAGGCCGATCACCTGCGCGATGCAATTCCTCTGGCCGCCAACGCGATTGATTCGGGCGCCGCGCTTCGAAAGTTGCATGCGCTGGTCGCTTTCACCGTAGCCCGCGCGCAGCGCTCAACCTAATATCGCCGCTCGAAACTACGTTTTGCCCGCCGCCGCTTTCAATTTCTCAATCTGCTGCAGATGTGCCGCACCGTGCCCGCCCATCCTCTCGACGAGGTCAGCAACGGTCATCTCCCGTCGCAGTTCCGGATGAAAAGCCGACTTGGAGAGATCGGAAATCTTCAGACTTCGCAGCAAACGCAAGTTGTGATGACGCCCCAACCCGTAAAACGCGACCAATTCAGAGGGAGGCGAATCCAGGTAGTTCAGATTGCGGGCCCATGCGTCCGGATCCAGCGGCGCGATGACGGCCTTCGCATCCGCCAGCATTTGCCGCAGCCGGTATCCGTAGATGATCTCGGCATCCGCCAGGTGCCCGAGGACTTCCAGCACGCACCATTTTCCCGGGGAGGGCTTGTAGCGCAGAACTTTTTCCGATAACCCGGAGACCGCCGCTGCAATCTCTTTCGGGCTCTTCTCCGCTGCGTCGAGATGTTTCTTAAACTCCGTTTCTGTCATAGGCAAGGCACTCGTTGGTTATTTGGCAATCAGTGTCTCTTGGGACCAGCACCTTGGTCGCCGGGGTCAAATTACCAAATTACCCCATTTCAAAATTACAAAATTCCTTCACTTCCACTCTCTCCATATACTTCGCCGCCTGCACATTCCATCCAAGTTCTTCCTTCATCCGGTCGCGAAGCTGCGCCGCGGCGGCGGGCTCACCGTGGACAAGGTAGGTCGCGCCCGGCTTGTTCTTGAACGTGCGCAACCACTCCAACAACTCTGGCGGATCGGCGTGATCGCTGAACTGTTCGAGCGCCGCGACCTGCGCGCGGATCGGCACGAATTCGCCGAAGATCTTCACCTCGGGCGCTCCGCTCTTGATGATGGCGCCGCGCGTACCCGGCGCCTGGAAGCCGATAAAAATCACCAGGTTCTTCGGATCGGGCAGCCGCTGCGCCATATGATGCAAAATCCGGCCGCCGGTAACCATCCCGCTCGACGAAACGATGATCGAGGGATAGTGACTCTCGTTAATCTTCTTCGACTGCTCGGCGGTTAATGCAAACGTGAAGCCCGGCCAGTCGATAGGCGAGCCGTATGTCTTGATCAACTCGGCGGCTCTCTCCGTGTATTCTTCCGTGTGTTTCAGGAAAATCTCGACTGCCCTGATCGCCATCGGGCTGTCGCAATACACCGGCAGGCGCGGAATCTGTCCCGTCTCCATTAGTCTTTTCAAAATGAAAAGAAATTTCTGCGTCCGCTCCACGGCGAACGCCGGAACGATCACGCTGCCGCCGCGTTGCGCGGTCTCGCGAATCAGGCGGGCGAGTTCTGGTCGAGGATCGGTGTGTGGGTGCTGCCGGTTGCCGTAAGTGGACTCCATGACCAGCAGGTCGGCAGTCTCGTTTTCCTGCGGCCCGGAGTGCACCACCTTCCCGGGCGCAATTAAGCTGTCGCGCACCCGGCCAATGTCGCCGGTGAAAAACAGCCGTCGGTTGCGGCCATTTGTTTGCAGCGTGATTTCCACCATGCACGAACCCAGAATGTGCGCGGCGCGCACGAAGCGAAACGACAGCTCGGGGCTCAATTGCGTGGTCTGCTCGACCGCAACCGGCTTGAAGAACCGCTGGCAATCCTGCGCTTCCTTGAGCGAGTACAACGGCAGCGCGGGATCATGCTTCGACACTTTTCTTTTGTTGTAAAACGCCGCGTCTTCTTCCTGCAGGTGGCCGGAATCCGGCAACACGACCGAGCACAGATCGATGGTCGGCTGCGTGGCATAGATCGGCCCGCGGAAACCTTCTTTCACCAGACGCGGAATCCAGCCGCAATGATCGAGATGGGCATGGGTAAGAACAACCGCATCAATTTCACGGGCCGGGACGGGAGTGTCCTGCCAGTTGCGCTCGCGCCATTCTTTCTGTCCCTGGAAAAGTCCGCAGTCGATCAGAATCTGAAATCCATGCTTGCTGCTTGAATCGTGGGCAGTGTTGATCAGGTGTTTCGAACCAGTCACGGTTCCGGCAGCGCCGAGAAATTGGATGTAGGGCAAACTGTCTCCTCCCAAAATTGCAGATTGCAGAGGTCAGAGGTGAGATTGCAGAAGTGAACCGGCGAAGTTCGATTTTACCGCTGCAATATGACCTCTGACCTCTGCAATTCCGCTTCACTTCTGCTGCGCACCGATCTGAAACTCATTGTTAGTCAAATCGCTTTCCGGAACACTGCCGTCGTTCACGACGATCTCGCTGGCTGTGCCGGACAATTCAACTCTCGTTGTAGCTGTGCCCTTGGCGCGCACCTCAATTCGTTTCGTGACCTCGCCGCCTTCACACCTTATCGTGACCGGGACTTCCGCCCCTGCGTTGCCAAGGTTTTCCAGCGTTACGGTAATGAAAAGGACTCCTTTTTCCGTCTTCCACGGATGCACCGACTGCACGCGGAAATCCGGCAGGCCGCGATCCTGATACACCCAGTCGTCGAAGAACCAGCTCAGGTCGCGCTTGGCGGCGGATTCGATCAATTGCTCCATATACTTTGGGTCTTTGTCTTTGTCGTTGTCCTTGTCGTTGCTGCCCTCGGCCCGATACTTGCGGAGGGCCTGCTTCAGCGCATCGTCGCCGATCATGTCACGCAACATCCACCACACATACGCAGCTTTGCTCCGATAGTAGGCTTCATCAAACGTGCCGGCCAGCGGCTGGCCGACGCTCTTTTGTTCGACGGCCTTCTGCTCAACGTTCTTCTGCAACGCTGCCGATACCTCTTTTTCCGCATCGAGGAACGCCGCCCGGTGCAGCCCAAGAAGGTCGAGCCCGGCCTGACGTCCGCCTTGTTCCTGGCGATACATGGCCTCGGCAAAATGAGCCAATCCCTCGTACACCCAGGGCCTCGACGAGGGCAAAGCGGAATGAACCAGTTCGTGGACCACATTGGTCCCAGCAAGCTTGGAATCCTGCGCGGCCATCGACGCCATCAACAGCGTGCCGCTCTCAAACGGAGCAGAATTCGGATCGGCAAAATCGGCGATGGCAACTGATGCCCTCGGCGGCCCGAACCATTCGCTTACAAACTTCGTCGCCGGCTCGAGCGCGCTGGAATATGTGGCCGCTCCTTCCTCGTGGCCGGGAAAACTGAACAAATAGAAAGGAGGCTTCGACTGGTCCTGATAGTTGGCCATCGCGAATGTCGGCGTTGCCAAACCAAAGCGCTCGTATTCGCACGTTGCGTGGTGATAGTGCGTACTGCCCTCGCGGGTATCAATATTTTTGCCAATGCCATTGCACAGGAGCAGCAAGTTTCGGTCGTAGGTTCCACTATCGGTACTAAGCGAAAGCTTCATGGTGGCATCCTGCTCCCGCTTCTTCCACCGATCCGTCACCTCGAACAGACTGTTTCCCTCGGAGAAATCCGCCGACTCAGTCGTAATCGGATACCACGCCACATATCCCGCGCCCCGCACCGCTGTGAATGATGGACTGATCCGGTCCCAGCTCGAATGTTTGGCGATCTCTTGCGGCACTCCGACCCGAGTCAGCCGAGCCGTATCCAGTGGGATTACACCCTCGTAGCCGATTTCGAGCTCGACGGAATCTTTCGGCTTGATCTCAGCCAGCAGCGTAACGATGGCTTCCGAAAGCGCGCCCGTGTGGTCGATATCCGAAATGTAAGGTTGCGAAACGAACTGAACGCCCTTGCCGTCCACGCGAATCGAACGCCAATTGAGAGAGGATGAAATCTGCAGGGCCACAACCCTCTGCGGCTGAGCCGAATCGTTGCGCAGCGTGATCTTGCCGCGCGCGCCCAGCCTTTGCTGCTCGGGCTCAAGGCGCACGTCCAAGTCGTACCTGGTGATGGTGAAAGCTTCCCGGTTAAGCGCCGTTGCGGGAACAATCAGGCTAGACGTCAGACCAAAGAGCAGACCAAGCCAACCAAGAAGTCTCATGATCATTTCGATGCGCCCAGCCGTCTCTGCCGCACAACTTCGTATAGCACTACACCCGCCGCCACCGACACATTCAACGACGGCACTTTTCCCAGCATCGGAATCGATACCAGGAAGTCACAGTGTTTGCGTACCAGATCGTGCAGTCCCTTGCCTTCGGCGCCGAGCACGATGGCGCAATGCATCTTGTAGTCCACCGCATCGTAAGTCTGCTCGCCGCGCTCGTCTAATCCGACGATCCAAAGATCCTTCTCTTTCAAGTCTTCGAGCGCGCGAGATATGTTCGTGACTTTGGCGACCGGAAGGTGTTCGCTCGCTCCCGCCGAAACCTTCGCCACCGCGCCTGTGACCGCGGCCGACCGGCGTTCGGGAATCACCACGCCATCGGCTCCCGCCGCGTCCGCGGTACGCAGGATCGCTCCCAGGTTGTGCGGATCTTCGACGCCATCCAGCACGACGATCAGCGAGCGCTCGCCGCGGCGCGATGCCACAATGTCATCGAGATCGCTATATTGTTTCGCCGAAGTCGCGGCCACCAGTCCCTGATGTGCGGCGTTGCCGGCAATTTCGTCGAGTTCCACACGCGACAAAACACGCACTGGAACGCCAATCTTGCGGCACTCGTCGATCACCCGCCTCAGGCGAATATCGTTCCGTTCCTTGGCGACGCCCACCCACTCGAAGTTTCGCCCGCGCGCCTTGAGCGCCTCCGTAACCGTATTGATTCCATAAAGAACATTCACGCCGATTAGTTTACAGCGCGCGCCCCCGCGGCTTGTGTGGAGACGGGGCTTTGCCCCGTCCAAGCGGGGCATACCCACCGCTTCCCACAGCAACGACTGGCGGCTTGCCCGCTGCGATAGCTATACTCACTACTAAGGATATGGCGATCGCCGCTGCAACTACCGGCTTCACCAACTCGGCTCGGAACCCTATGCCCCTCTCGGCGGTCATCGTCGACGACGAACGACTGGCGCGCGACGAGCTTGCCTACCTGCTCAAGAACCTGGATGACGTCAACGTGGTCGCGCAGGGCAAGAACGGCCTGGAAGCCGTCAACCTGATCCGCGAACACAATCCCGACCTCGTTTTTCTCGACGTCCAGATGCCGGGCCTGGACGGTTTCGGCGTCCTCAAAAAACTGCTCGACCGCAAGGTTCCTCTTCCCAAAATTGTCTTCGCGACCGCCTTCGATCAATATGCGGTGAAGGCGTTCGAGGTGAATGCGGTGGACTACATCCTGAAGCCCTTCGACAAAAAGCGAGTGGCCCAGTCCATCGAGAAAGCACGGGCGAAGATTGAAGCGGGCACTGGCCCGGAGGAAAAGTTCGAAACGCTGGTGCGGATGCTGGAATCGCAGAAGCCCCAGACAGCAAGGACGGCGAAGATTCTGATCAAGTCCGCGGGAAGGCTATTCCTCACCGATCCGAAGGATATCTGCTACGCGACCATCGAAGATGGCGTGATTACGGTGGCCACCAGCGGTCACGCGGGCATGGAAGGCCAGTCGAACTGTCGAACGCTGGAAGAGCTTTTCGAGAACCTCAATCCCGATCTGTTCTGGCGCGCGCACCGGTCGTTTCTGGTCAACATCAATCACATCCGCGAAGTCGTGCCCTGGTTCAAAAGCTCGTATCAGTTGCGCATGGACGACAAGAAACAGACGGAGATTCCGGTCAGCCGTGCACAGACCCGTCGCCTGCGGGAACTGTTCAAGCTGTAAGGGGAAAAAAAGGGCGGACGTAAGCGTTGCCGATCGTCCGCCCGGGGAGGGATCTCTGGCAGGTTGCGATGGCTTGCAGGGCGATCCGGTTGGGAATCACCAGCACCGCACCCTCAAGCCGAATCAAGTCTTTCCGTTTCATTTCGCTCAATAAGCGCGTAACCGTTTCCCGCGAAGACCCGATCATTTGGGCAATTTCTTCGTGCGTGAATTCCGTGGGCACGCGGAGTTCCCGGTTGCGGGGCTCACCCGAGACCCAGGAAAGCAGCAGGCGGGCGAGCTTCTCCGTCGAACTGCGGGCGAGCAGCAGGTCGTGCACATCGTCGAACGAGGTCGTGATCTCGCGGGCAAGCATGGCGGCGCAGGCGAGCGCGGCGTGGCTGTCGCGTTCGATCAGACGCAGGAAGCTGTCGCGTTCCACGAACTTGATCTGGCATAGCTCAATGGTGGTGACCGTAATCGGACAGGTCCCCCCGGAGACGACCGCGCTCAGCCCCAGCACGTGGCGGTCCCCGGCAATTTTCAGAATGATGGTCTTGCCATCGCGAGCCTCGACCGAAAGCTTGGAGCGGCCCGAGCAGGCGATGTAGACGCCGCGCGGGATTTGACCTTCCCTCAGCAAAGTGGCATTGGCGGGATACAGGGTCAGGTGCCCCATCGCGTTGAGCTCACTCATCAGGGGGTGCGGCAAATTGCAGAAGTCACAGTTCCGCCTCAGGGTGCAGCTCAGACAGTCGTTCGGTATCGCAAAGCGCCGCGGCAAATCCAAAGCAAACTCCTGCTGGTCGACGAAACTTGGTTGGCGGAATCATTCGCCGGGGGAGGGAATGCGCCGTCCAAACACCTTGTGCACACCACTTGCCACTTGCTCGACATGAATTAGGTGGCTTAAGTGGCTCTATCTTGAATGCTTAGGATGACCTGAACGATCAGGGCGCGAACCGAGATGCCGCAGCACTGGCCCGGCTGCCGACAGTCCGGCAGATATCACCCTCATAGCGCCCCGGGTTACTTCGAGGTAAGATTCCACAAATGGCGCGCGGCTGGGAGAGTAAGTCCGTAGAACAACAACAAGAGGAAATGTCGGAGCAGCGGAAGCCCGCCCGCGCACCGATCCCGCCCAACGAGCAGCAGCGCAACCGGAAACGCGAAAGCCTGCTTCTTTCCCGGAAACGCCTCACGCAGCAACTACAAGCAGCAGGCAACCCTCGTCACCGCCAGATGCTGGAGCAGGCCATCGCGGAGTTGGATCGTCAACTGTCATCTTTTAAACAGGTTACGAACTCGACATCACAAAAATAGACGGCCCGGACGCATACCCCCTATAACGAAAACCACGGTCCGGTTCGTTGCCACCTGACGTATAATTGATAAGCTGATGAAGGCCTACGTCTACGTGTCATTGAAGAAGAGCGTTCTGGATCCGCAGGGTAAGACCATCCACGGCGCCCTGACGAAAATCGGCTACAAGGGTTTGCACGATGTGAGGCAAGGAAAGTATTTCGAAATTACTCTCAACGGCGGCATCTCAAAGGATGAAGCGCACGCCGAGGTAGAGCGAATTGCGCGCGAAGTTCTAACGAACCCGGTCATTGAAGAGTTTCGTTTCTCCCTCGAAGAGTAAGTTCCCGGTTGTGCTCGGGCGGGCGATGTTGCCCGAACCATCACCGGTCCCCCCAAAACCATTCGTCAAGGAGCCAATTAACCAATGTGCGGCATTGTCGGATACGTGGGTAAGAAGCAGGTCGTCCCCGTAATCATTGAGGGCCTCAGAAAGCTGGAGTATCGCGGCTACGACTCGGCAGGCATCGCGGTGGCAGGAAACGGCGCCGGCCTGCAGGTTCGCCGAGCGGAAGGTAAGTTGCGCAATCTGGAAGAAGTGATCCGCCTCAAACCACTCGACGGCACCTATGGCATTGGACACACGCGTTGGGCCACACACGGCCGCCCCACCGAAGAAAACGCCCATCCCCATCGCGACTGCACCGGCAGAATCGTAGTGGTGCACAACGGCATCGTCGAAAACTATCTCTCGCTCAAGAAGAAGTTGATCGCCGAAGGACACAAGTTCACCACCGAAACCGACACGGAAATCATCGCCCACCTGATTGAGAAGCACTACCTGCAATCGGGCAACGGTCATCGCCCGTCTTCGTCCCTGGAAGAAGCCGTGCGTAAAGCGGTCAAGGAACTCACCGGCGTCTTCGCGCTGGTGGTGATCGCGGTCGACGAACCGAACAAGATCGTCGCCGCGCGTAATGGACCGCCCGTTGTCATCGGTCTCGGCAAGGACGAATACTTCGTCGCCTCCGACGTGCCCGCGCTCCTCGATCACACCCGCGACCTTTTCTTTCTGGCCGATGGCGATCTTGCCGTGATCACCCAGGAAGGCGTGCGCGTCACCGATTTCGACGGCAATCCGCTGGAGCGCAAAGCGCAGCGCATCACCTGGGATCCGATCATGGCGGAGAAGGGCGGCTTCAAGCACTTCATGCTCAAGGAAATTTATGAGCAGCCCCGCACCGTCCGCGACACCACGCTCGGCCGCGTCTCGCAGGATACCGGCGCCATCTTCCTCAGCGAAATGCAGGTCAGCGAAGCCGAATTCAAAGCGCTGAAGAAAATCAATATCGCCGCTTGCGGCACCAGTTGGCACGCCGGACTGGCGGGCAAGTTCATGATCGAGAACCTGGCCCGCGTGCCGGTCGAAGTCGACTATGCCAGCGAATGGCGCTATCGCGACCCCATCCTCGGGCCGGACACGATGACGCTCTTGATCTCGCAATCCGGCGAAACCGCGGATACCATCGCGGCCCAGCGTGAAGCCAAGGCCAAGGGCTCGAAGACGCTCGCCATCTGCAACGTGGTCGGCTCCATGATCACGCGCGAGGCCGTCGGAACCATCTACACCCACGCCGGCCCGGAAATTGGCGTGGCCTCAACCAAGGCGTTCACCGGACAACTGACTGCTCTTTATTTGTTCGCCCTGTATCTGGCGCAGGTACGCGGCGCCATGACGCCCGAACAGGCCAAGGCCGCTGTGCAAGAGCTCATGCGCATCCCCGGCAAGCTGGAACAGATTCTCACCCACGATGAGGCTTGCGACGAGCTGGCGAAAACTTACGTCCGCGCGCAGGACTTCCTGTTTCTCGGACGCGGCATTCACTATCCCATCGCTCTAGAAGGCGCGCTCAAGCTCAAGGAAATTTCCTACATTCACGCCGAAGGTTATCCCGCGGGCGAGATGAAGCACGGCCCCAATGCGCTGATTGACGAGAATCTGCCCGTGGTCATTATCGCCACGCGCGACGTGACGAGCCCGCAGTCGATGACCCGTTACGAGAAAACCATGTCGAACCTGAAAGAAGTAAAAGCGCGCTCCGGCATAGTAATAGCGCTCGCCACCGAAGGCGACAAAGAGATCACCGAGGAGGCGGATCACGTTCTGTTCGTTCCGTCGGCGCCGGATGAACTGTCGGCGATTCTGGAGATCGTCCCGCTGCAACTGCTCGCCTACCACATCGCCGTGCGCCGAGGCTGCGACGTAGATCAGCCGCGAAATCTGGCGAAGTCGGTGACGGTGGAGTAGGCGCCGCCGGTTCTCAGCTATCATTCTCAGCTCTCAGCCGTCAAAAGACTCCAGCCCCGGCAGGGCGAACCAGCTTAGCCCAGCGCTTCAGCGCTGGGTAGGCCTCGCAGCCGAGCAGTGTAAGGAGTGCGAAATCATGCGTCTATCCTTTGCAATCAAGGTACGGTCGTTTCTCGCGTTCGCAATGGTTTTCGGAATGCTGCAAGCTGGATTCGCAAGAGAGATGGGCCCCCGCATCGAAGTGATTTGCCCGTCGCCGCCGATCCCGGTCAAGTTGGCAGAACAGCATGTGTTGGTGTACGAGTTGCACCTCACGAATTTTGATTTAGTGCCTTTGACGTTGAAGCGACTGGAGGTCTTCGCGGACACGAATAAAAGTCAGCCGCTTAAGACCATCTCGGGCGACGCTTTGGCGGCGACGATGCTCGAAGTGGGTTCAAGCAGCGGAGCCAAAGATTCGCAGACCATCGGACCGGGGAGACGCGCTGTGGTCTTTCTCTGGATTGAGCTTGGATTAGATCTACGACCGCCCAGTAACTTGAGGCATCGATTGGTCTTTGCGGCGGGCGCGCCCGGAGAGGGAACGGGGAGCGCCACCGCGGAATCCACGCTCGAAGATTTTCCGGTTCTGGTAAGTCAGGACGCGGCAACAGTGATCAGCTTTCCTTTCGACGGTGGCGTGTGGCTCGCAGGGGACGGCCCGGCGAACGATTCGGGCCACCGTCGCTCTATCTCGGCGATCGACGGCCAGATTCACATAGCGCAGAGGTTCGCGGCCGATTGGGTCAAAGTCGGCCCCAACGGGGATTCTAATCATGACGGAACCACCCGCAATGAAAACTGGTGGGGCTACGGCGAGCCGATTCACGCCGTAGCGGACGGCGAAGTCACTCAAGTGCTGGACGGAATACCGGAGAACACGCCGCGCGTTCTGCCCAAGCAAGTCACTCTTGATAACATTGTCGGCAACTACGTCATTCTTCGCATCGCTCCCAACCGCTACGCCACATATGCTCATTTACAAACGGGAAGCATCAAAGTTGCCGTGCACGATCACGTCACCCGTGGAACTGTCATAGCTCGCCTCGGAAACACTGGCCAGGCTACCGCTCCGCATCTTCATTTCCAGGTGACGGATGGGGACGCGGTCCTGCAATCAGAAGGAGTTCCCTTCATCTTTGCCAACTTTACAGACCTCGGGCCCGGGTCTGATTACGAGCTTGATAAGCATCCGTCGATTCCCCGGACAAACTCAATTCCGGGCAAAGACGAAGTAGTCGACTTTCCGCTCATGAAGCAGGCACTGAGCCTTTCGCCGACAACTGTCCGTATTGTGACGAAATTGTAGTTCAAATTAGGACACTACCGGCAGGTGAGGGGGTATTCCCAAATTGGGAAGTCAGCCAGCCTTCGCACGCCATTCTTCCGCAATAGTCGTTGACTTTAGGCACGCACCGCTGCGATAGTAGAAGTTGATTGGGGCAGTTTCGCGGAGCGTCCGTCGAAAGCCGACGCACCTCGAAGCTGCCCCAAAGTATTTTCGGAGGCCTTTGCCAAGCTAAGTCCTTATTCCGGAATATTTTGCGAAATGGCCCTTAGACTCAAAGATTTGGAAAGAATTTCCTCCTAAACCAATGATTCTAAAAGGTCGGTAGATAGAAAAATTTCAGGGCTGGTGACAGGCTCCCTGCATCTGTCCAAGCCAAGTCCTTATTTATGAATACTTTGATACTTAAGTCGCCTATAATGAATACTTTAGCAGGGTCTACTAGCTAAAGGCATGATTCTACACGACATTTTAGGGGGGTGGGGGGGAGGGGGGGTACAGGCCGTGTATGGACCGGAGCCATGCTACTCAAACGCCGTCCGCAGAAAACTAACCAGCTGCCAGCCGTCCATATATTTGTACGGAGTTTCGCCCATGGTGTAATGCCCGCAGGGCAGCACGACGACTTTGTGATCGAGCTTGTGCTTCTCGAATTCCGCGACGACCTGCTCCGAAAATTCCGGCAGGAACGTCATGTCGTACTTGGCATAGATAATGAGCGAGCGGCGCGGCCAGCGCGCAAACTTATCGAAGTACACCATCGGGCTGACGGCGCGCCACACCTGCCGAAGATTCTCCAGATCGATTCCCGTTTCCAGACCCTCGCGGATGTGGCGCGTGGACTGCCCATGCCACACCACGTCAGCAAAGTAAGTCGAGGCGTGATTGAACGCAGCCACCTGAATCCGCGGATCGTGTGCGGTGGCGATAAACGCATAGCACGATCCCAGGCTCGTCCCGACGATCCCCAGCCGATTGTAACCTTGCGCTTCCAGCCAGTCGAGACAACAGCGCACATCGATCACGCCCTGGCGCACCGAATCGAGCGTGCGGCCAATGTTGGCGGAAACGGCATAGTCGGCGCGGTCGATCTCCGCCGGCCGGCGAATGTCGTGATACGGCATGGACAGCCGCAGCACCGCAATCCCCATCCAGTTCAGCACGCGACAGAGGGCAGTGTATGAAATCGCATCGGAGTTCCAGTGTGGCAGGAGAACCACGGCCCGGCGGCCGCGCGCCGGGAACCAGCGCGCGTTCACCAGATTATTCTCGGGATAGGGCGTTGTCACCGGCGAGGTGAAGCGCAGAAACTCCGCATGTGTGCCGCGAACTTTTTCTTCCAGGCGAGGGTCCGGCGCTTCGCGCGTGCTGAACACCTTAACCTCGCGGCGCTCCAAGCGGAAATCCGCCGGCTTCTGGTAAGAGTAAAAGTCGTCGCTTGCTCGTACGATGCGATCGTTGAAGCGCGAGAAATATTCCAGCAAATCCCGCGAGCCCTGTTTAGAAAGACTGCCGTTGTGGCCGGGCCAACTTGCGGTCCAATCCAGCCCCCACTCCAGCGGACGCACCACGCGGTTATTGTCCACCGACGTGAGCCGGGTCTCCCAGTCGTACATCCATTGGGCGTAGCGCGAAGGCATCTCTATTCTAGAAATACAGCAAGGCAGCGCATAATGGCGACCAGGGTCGGTCTAACGGCGGATTTCAGCACTCAGCAGTCAGCACATAGCATTCAGCAGTTTCCCGACGCCCAGCCCCAAAGGGGGCATCTCATTTTGAAGGACTAACGGTATCGCGAAAGCGATACCCTAATACGAAGCCTGCTGGCTGAATGCTGAGTGCCCACTGCCGACGGCTCAGAGATACACTCTCGGCACCCTCTGCGACAAACCGCACAGAATCTCGTAGGGCACGGTTTCACACAGGCGCGCGAGTTCCACAGCGTCTACGGTCTTGCTGCTGGCGTCGCCCGCGCCTCTTCCAATCAAGATGACTTCATCTCCCACCGCGACGCTGCGAATGTGGCCGACGTCCACGGTCGTCAGGTCCATCGAGATGCCTCCCACTACCGGCGCGTATTCGCCGCCCACAATAACCCGCGCGCGATTCGAAAGCAGCCGCGGATAACCGTCCGCGTAACCGACAGGCAGCACCGCGATGCGGCTCCGCGCCTTGGTCACGAAGGTGCCCATGTAACCGACAGCTTCTCCGGCAGCAATTTCTTTCACCGTCAGCACTCGCGTCTTCCACGAGAGCACCGGACGCAGGGGCAGTTCCCTCACCGTCGCGGGCGCGCCGCCACGCATGAAGGCCAGCGAGTACCCGTAGAGCGCGATTCCCGGACGCACCATTGTCTTCCAGGTCTCGGGCCTCGCGCTAATGGCGGCGGAATTTCCCATGTGAACCAGCGGCGGATGAAGTCCGTAGCTCCGCAAGACCGCGAGTCCCTGTTCGAAGCGCTTCATCTGGCGCACCGCGTCTTCGGCGTCGAGCACTTCCGCCGACGCGAAGTGCGTGCTTATGCCTTCCAGGCTCAGGTGCTTACTCGCGGATAACATCTCGCACAAACGCGGCAACGCTTCCGGCGGTGCTCCAAGGCGGTTCATGCCTGTGTCGAACTTCAGATGTACGGGCAAAACGCTTTGCCGTTTGCTCGCAGCTTGTTCCAGCAACTCAATGTGCCACGGTTCCCAGATCGTGGGAGTGAGATTCTGGGCGACGATCCCATCCTCCTCGCCCTTCCAGATTCCTGTCATCAGCAGGATGCGGACCCTAACCCCGGTGCCGCGTAGCGCCAGGCCCTCCGCGGCGCTGGTCACTCCCAGCCACGTCGCGCCCTCGGCTTCGAGAGCGCGGGCGCACTTGATCGCACCGTGACCGTAGCCATCGGCTTTGACCACCGCGCAAATGGTGACGTCGGCGCCGACGTGCTTCTGTATCGCGTGAAAGTTCTCTCCCAGCGCGGCCAGAGAAACTTCCGCCCAGGTCCGGCCGTCGAGAATCAGCGAGCGGCGCTCGGGCATTTTCGTCAAATCGGGACGCGTCGCGTTCACGTAGTCGATTATAGTGACCGCGCCGCGCGGCGCTGTTAACTGCCGATGTTATGTAATCGGCCAGTTAGCATCGCCAGCTAACGTCAGAAGAAAATCTGATCGGAAAAAAAGACCGCGTTGGCACGCGGTCTCTAAGAAATGAGTTGGAACTAAAACTGCCCGAGCGGTGTCGCTATGGTTTCGGCGGCGTGCTCGCGGGCGCAGCGGGTTTGCTGGCCGCCGGCGTAGCGGGTTTGGGGGCTGCCGGCTTCACAGGCTTGGGAGCCGGGCTAGCCGCAGCGGGCGCCGGCACACCCGATTGCGCGTTGTAGGCTTCGACGATCGGTTGCGTGATGTCCATCGCCGATCCCGCGACAATCACCGGGCCCCGCGGCCACGGCTGAGAAGTGTCGAGGAGAAGACCGTAACCGTTGTCGGTGACATATTTCTGGATTATCGGCGCCATTTTCGTCAGGATTTTATTTCCGATCTCGCCCTGCTGGTTCTGGAAATCTTCCTGTGCGTCCTGCGTAGCGCGATCGAAACTCTTCTGCTTCGCCTCGATCTGCTTCACCAGCTTGTCGCGCGATTCGTCATTCAACTTGTCCTGCTGGGCATTGAGCTGCTTCTTGAGGCTGTCGATTTCGTCGGCCAAGCCCTTCAGTTTGTTCTGCGTGGGTTCAAACTTCTTGCCGAGCTCATCGAAATCGCGCCGTCCCTCGTTGGAGGCAAAAATCGCCTGTTCGATGTTGATGGTGCCGACTTTGGTACCAGCAATCTGGGCCGCCGCCACAGTAGCGGAGGGGGCGTTGGGTGGGCTGGCAGCGGCGGGAGCGCCGGCAGCCGGGGGGGACTGCGCCAAAGCGAACAGGGCGAGGCCGAACACTACGATCACGGTGACACGCGCAAACGTGCTGAACTTGCCAGTCGTCAACTTACTAATCATTAACTTGCTGATCATTTGGATCCCTCTGAACTCCTTCGGATTTTTCGGAAACTGGAAGCTCCAGCTCGCCGGGCTCAACCAGGCTGATCGCAACCCGAGCCTATCAATCATCGAGCCTATCAATCATCAAGACGTGAAACACAGACGTGAAACACAGACCTGAAACATGGACCGGAAACTGGCCCAGAGAGCGCGCTCGCCGAAAGCGCAAGCGTGGTAATCAGGGTGTGGACGCTCTGTATTATACGGAGCGCACTGGAACAGCGTCAAACGATCTTCGCTGCTCTGGTTAGTTCGATGCGGCCGGACGGGATGGTCTCAGGTTTCAGTTGCCAGTCACAGCCGGGTCTCGCCTCAATCGTTCACGCGGAAAATCGGATAGATGCATTCAGAGCGCAAAGTCGCGCCCCTTTCTTTGCCAGCCCAGCGGCAGTTTCCCCTAGTAGGTACCCACGCCGTTCGCGTTGCGGATCCTAAACCAATCGTAAGCCGTCTTGCTGCGGTTCAAAATCACATCGCAACGCACTCGGAAGAACGCCTGCTGAATCCGCATGACGACTTGCCAGATGTCCCGGTTGCTGCGAGCGTCGCTGCGTTGCGCCCAAACCTCGCTAAGCTGGCGCTGCCGTACCTTTGTGTAGTCGCCGTCGTATGCGCCCCCGTACCAGTTCCCATCCTGTGCCGCTTCCATTTTGATCTGATTGTGGTAGGCAATTCTGCTATTGGCATCGATGGCTGCGGAAAGAACGTCCGATTGCTGGTCGAACCATTCATGGACGACGCGCTCGGTTTCGGCCGCATCGTGCGTTTTCTTGAACTCGTGGATCGCGTCCAGCACGGCCTAGGTATTATCCGCGCCCTCCAGTGCAACCGCCGGGAGGGGATTCTTGCGGACCGACGGGTCGTCATCTGTGACTACCCACTTGGCCTTGCTCTTCGAGGTGTCCTTATTCTTCTTGGCCACGTCGCCGAGCGGCGGCGGAGTACCGTCATCGCTATTCTGCCCCAACACCTGCCCTGCGAACGGAAGAATGAGAATCGTCGCCAGTAGCCACTTCCAACGCATAAGTCCTCGTTACGGTAAGAAGATATGTGGGGGGAGACCACGATTTCCGCACCTTCATAATACCTGTTCCGGACGGAGTACCAGCAGTTACTTGCGTTATAGGACCATAGTGCCCGGCGTTCCCGCTGCTGGGCCGTAGCCGTCCCTCAATAGTGGAACCGGTACCGCACTTGCACATAGATTTGGCGCGGCAGGTTCCAGTGGAATCCGCCAAAGGTCACGCTGTCGTCATAGATCACGCGGCGGTTGGTTACGTTTAACGCGGTGACCGACGCGGTGAAGCGTTCGCCGAAATCTTTGCCCAGGGAGAGATCGAAGGTGGTGTGGCCGGGGAGATACTCGCCCGGGTAAGGCCAGCCGGGAACGCCTTGTTGTCCGTTGTCGAAGCCGGAGCCGTAGTAAACGTTGGTGGAGGCATAGGAGCGCCACGGGAGCGTGACGTCGCCGCCCACGTTGAGCGTATTGCGCTGGTCATGGTCGAGCGGGCAAAGGTAGGGGAAGGAGCCGTTAGGGTTGGGCGGGCAGACGTCGGTGTTATTCAGCCCTCCCGTGATGACGCCGCCGCCCTCGGCAATCTGGTTCGAATAGGCGAGGTGAAGCTGGACGCGGTGCGCGATGCGCGGAGAGCGCAGCGTAAGTTCCCATCCGCGAATCAAGGCTCTGGTATCGGTGAGGGGAAAGAAGATGTTGGAAGCTCCGATGTTGTTGTGGTCGAGAAAATTGGCGACATCGGTTTTGAAGGTATCGGCGTCGAGGACCCATCCGCGGTAAGGAATGGTAACGCCGAACTGATGTTCTTCGTCGCGCTCACCGTGGAGCGGCAGAAACTGGCACGCATACGCGGGCTCGGTACACAGGGATTCCAACTCACCGGAAATGGTTTCGATGGGCGGCGCCTGATAGTAGTGTCCGTAGAAGGCGCGGAATGTCCAACGCAGGCGAGGAACGGTGACGGTTGCGCCGAAGCGTGGGCTGATGGCGGACTCGGAGATGGGCGGCTCGGCTGAATCGGCCGAAAAGTTGCCTTCCGAGAACCACGTGGGGCGCATGCCGGCGGATAGAGTCAGCCAGGGAAAAGGATTGAATCTGTCGTCGATGTAAAGGGTCTCGAGATTGGCGGTGGGGCTCTCGCTGATGGTGAACGGTGAATTGCCGCTGCCGTCATTGAAGATGGCGCCGAAGACCTGGCTATCGTGCTGGTAGAAGCTGAGGAATCCAACCTGCAGATCGTTCTTCTTATAGTTGGCGGCGAAGCTGGCTTGCCCCCCGACGTAGGTGGAGGCGCGGTCTTCCGTGGTGGCGATGGGAATGTCGTTGGGATTACTGGCGTAGTCGCCGCTGTTGTAGTGGTAGAAGGGAGAAACCGTGGTCAGCAGATGGGAATTAAAAGTGTGGAGCCAGGTGAAGAGGACGCCGGCATCGACCTCGGTTTGGGCATCGCGAAGGCCGTAGGTCGGGTAGAGTGGGTTCTCGATGTCGTTCGGATTCGGATCGAAAGGGATCTGATAATAGTCGCGGCGGGCCGAGGTCATCAGACGAAGCTGGTCGGAGGGGTCGACGTTATAAATAAACGACCCGAAGCCCCCGACGCCGTTGACCGCATCGTGCACAACTTGGGGAACGGGCGGCTGCAGGCCAAGATCGCTGCGGTTGCCATTGACGCTGGCGTAATACGCGAAGCGGTCGGTGTGGCTGCCGAAGCTGAGGAGGTCGTCGGTTTGGTGGAAGTTGCCGGCGGTCATGACAAGTTCGCCTTCGTTGTTGCGCTCGAATCCGGTGTGGGGCACGACGTTGAAGACGCCGTAGGTGCGGTCGCCAAACTCGGCGCTATAGCTGCCGCGATTGACTTCGACGTAATCCAAGTCCTTGGGATCGAACTGGGGCCCGAGATTTTGCGCGATGGCGGTATTAATGACGGGAACGCCATCAAGAAGCCAAGTGATCTGGTGGCCGCCGCGCATGTGGAGCATGTCGTGAGTCACGTAAGCGGCGGGGACGTAGTCGGTAATCATCGACATGCTGTTGGTGCCGTCGGCGCCGGGAGTGCGTTCGATGTCGAGGCGGCTGACGAGGGTGGTGGGAGTGAAGCTGTCGGTGGCGACGACTGCGGGCGCGCCGGAGACGGTGACTTTCTCCCTCGCCGAGGCCACCTGCAATTGAAAGTGAACAACCGGCACAGATCCCGAGATGACTGTGACGTCCTGTGCAGTTTGCGCGAAGCCCTTACTGGCGACGGTGACCGAATATTCGCCCAGCGGCACGGCGTTAAGTTGGAATTCTCCGTTGGCGCCGGTGGTGACGCTTTTTGCCCAATCCGACGACTTCGCTTTGAGCATCACCATGGCGTCTTGAATGGGACGATGCTGAGGGTCGTGCACAACGCCGCGGACGGCGCCATAGACGTTGGCGAACGCGGCCGGGGCGATCAATACGGTGATCAAGATCGAGACAGCGAATGTCAGCAGCTTGAGGCGAGTCATGCGTTTGCGTCCTCGGAAGTGGATTCAGCCCTGCTGCGGCCCACTCGTGTGGGGACGGGCGCCCTCGCCCGTCCAAGTCGAGCGCAGCTCGGCAGTTGCCTGTGGTCCGAGCAACTCTGGATTGGCTCGCAACTTTAAGGGAGCTTGCCAAAGTTGCTGCTTTCAGATTTCGGCAAAAGGGCCTCACGGCGAGGAGGGGCGCGGGCGGAATCGTGTCCGGAGATGTCGCGTGCGTAAAGGGCTGCTCTTTGCGTAGGGCGCGCCGGTTCGATCAGGAGACTTAAACAGGAAAGCAGATTGGAAGCAGGTTGCGCCCACTCGGAGGTGGTAGCTCCGCAGCAGCAATGGTTCGGGCAGCAGTTGCCGTCATTGGTGGCTTGAAACGAGGTTTCGGTAGACTTGCCCGCAGAAGACTTGACTGGAGATGATTCAGACCCGTGCGGCTTCGACTGTGCCATCGCGTGATGGCATTGCATTGGAGGCCCGGACACCGCCTTGCGCATGCAATGCATGGCTCCCGGCGGTGCAGCACAGGCCATCGTCAGCGGCCCGAAGGACGAGACGAGCATGACCAGCAGCAGGAATCGGGCAGTCCAGCGTGAAGCTCCCCACATTTGCGCAACAGCATAGCAGGAGACAGTTGCCAGTTGCCAGTACCCAGTTGCCTGCAAACGGTGCCACTGGCAACTGGGTACTGGCAACTGGCAACTGCTGTACCATTTCTCCGTGCACGAACTGGCGGAGCGGCTGTTGAAGACAATTCGGAAGCAGGGTTCGATTCGGGCCGGGGACCGCGTGGCCGCGGCGGTTTCCGGTGGCGCGGATTCCGTGGCTTTGCTTTGTTTGCTGCTGGAGTTGCGGTCCGAGCTGGGGATCGTGCTGTCGGTTGCGCATGTCAACCACAAGCTTCGCGGAGAAGAGTCGGACGAGGACGAGCGGCTTGTCGCGAAGCTGGCGCGGCAGCACGGGCTCGAACTGGATGTTCGCAACGCGCCGGTGGACGGCAGTCATATATCCGAAATCCGCTCCGGAATCGAGGCGGCCGCGCGTGAACTCCGCCACGGTTTTTTTCGCCAACTGGCGCGGGAAGGTCGGGCGGCGAAAATTGTGACGGCTCACACTCTCGACGATCAGGCGGAGACGGTGCTGCTGCGCATTTTTCGCGGCACCGGCATTCGCGGACTCTCGGCCGTCCATCCGCGGATCGTTTTCGAAGAGCAGGGGCGCGCGTTCGGCGAGCTGGTGCGGCCGCTGCTCGGCTTCCGGCGCGCTGCATTGCGGGAATTTTTGCGCGAGCGGGGCCAGAGCTGGCGCGAGGATTCATCCAATCGTGATATTGCCTTCCTGCGTAATCGCGTGCGGCATCAGCTGCTGCCGATGATCGCGGAAGAATTCGGCGAGGCCGCGATCGAACACATGGGTGAGCTGGCGGAAATCGCGCGGGCGGAGGAGGAGCATTGGGAGCGCGGGCATCCGGAGGTGCAGGTGCAGGGCGGGGGCACTGGTTCTGATGGCGAGACGCGGCCAGCCGCGTCTCTACCGTTAAGACCGCTGCTGGCGCTTCCGCTGGCGGCCCAGCGCCGACTGGTTCGAGGATGGCTGGAAACGAATGCGCCCGATTTGAGTATCTCGTTCCGGCTGATCGAGGAGGCGCTTGAGCTGGCGCGCGGATCGGCAGGCAAGCGACTGGAGCTACCGGGCGGGCGGAATCTTCTCCGGCGGAATTTTCGACTTGGACGGCAGGGACTTTTGTTGGAACTGGAACCTTTCGGCGCTCGCGGCGAAGCGGCGGATTATGAATACGCTTTAGCGTTGCCGGGCGCGGTAGAGGTTCCCCAACTGGGCGCATGCGTGGAAGCGCGAGTGGTGGATGTAGGCAGCGTTCCGGAGGGAAAGCGCGGGCAGTTGCTGGATATGGGGCGCATGCCGAAGGAAGTCCTGATCCGCAACTGGCGGGCCGGAGATCGTTACTGGCCAGCGCATACCGCCGCGGCCAGAAAAGTCAAAGAGTTGCTGAGTGACCGCCATGCGACCGGAGAGGAGAAAAAGCTCTGGCCGGTTGCGTTCGCGGCAGGCTTCGGGCTGGTCTGGATGCGGGGGTTCGCGGTTCCGGAGGCTTTCCGGTCGCCGCCGGGGGCGTCGCAAGCGATTTGGATTCGCGAGATCGTGGGCATGATGTAACATTCCTTCGTCAGAGTTAAGTTGCAGTTTCAGAGTCACAGCTTCACGGGTCACCACGCCGGAGGCGCCACTTCCGCTATGAATGCTTCGCCGAATTTCAGGTTGCGCCAGGTCATCTCGTCTGACCAGATTCAGAAAAGAGTCCGCGAACTGGGGCGGCAGATTTCCGACGACTATCGC
>JBEKWX010000017.1:0-21667 GCA_049512675.1 Terriglobales bacterium
CTCAATCCGTCCGTCCGGATCGCGCGTGGCAAAGCAGCTCTGCGCCACCGTCAGCAGCGTGCCATCCTTGCGCCGCACCGTAATTTCAAAGTTGCGCACGTAGTTGTGCGCCTCGATTTCCTGGAGAAAAGCCTCTCGCTCCTCCGCCACCGGTTGCAGCACGCTGCCCATGTCGAGCGCCATCAACTCGTCCCGGCTGCCGTAACCGAGCATGGTGACAAAGGCATCGTTGCAGTCGAGCAAATCGCCGTCCGGCGTCGCTACGAACACGCCTTCCTGCGCCTGTTCGAACAGCATGCGGTATTTTTCTTCCGCCACCTGGCGCGCGGTCGTATCGTGCACCACATGGATGGTGCCCTTCTGCTGGCCTCCCTGCTCGGCATACGAGGAGGTCGAAATCACCGACTGCCCGCCGAAACACGGATCCATGCCTTCCGTCAGTCCCGAGCCCCGTTCGCAATACGGGCATCCACTCCAGGCGCGTTTTTGCGGAAGAACCTCTGCGCACAGATTGCCCAATACATCGGCGGGCGCCTTTTCCAGGCGCTGCAGCAAGGCCTGATTGGTCTTGAGGATGCGGAAGTCGGCGTCGTGCGCCAGAATCAGATCCTGGATGGAATCGAAGGTATTGATCCACTGGTGTTGCGAGCGCAGCACCTGCTCCAGCAACCGCAGATTCTCCACCGCAATCCCCAGCTTCTGGGCTGCCGTTTCCAGAAACTCCAGTTCTTCCCCCGTGTGGTGCCGGCTGCCGGAGTAGCCGAGCGACAGCATCCCGATCACAGACTTCTTTCCCAGCAGCGGCAGCAGTACCACATGATGAATGGAGTACTTCCTCAGTTGTTCGCGCTCCGGCTCCGACATATCCGAGAGTTGCATCACCGCCGCCCGGTTTTCCTGGAGTACGCGGGCCTGCATTTCATCCGTCCCAGCTTGTCCCGTCCCAGTATGTCCCGTCCGAGTTTGTCCCATGGCTCGGAGAAATTCCGGCGACAGGCCGACGTGCAGGGTTGGCACCAGATGGTCGCTTTCCATCAACTGGAACCACGCTGCCTTCGCCCCCGCTGCGGTTTTCAGTTTCTCGAGCGCAGTCTGCATCATCGGAGCGTGATTCTGGGAGCGCGCGATGGTGACGGTCAATTCGTTCAGGGTCGCCAGCCGGCGCGCGCGCAGCCGCGAGTCATCCAGCACCACGATCAAGATGCTCGAACCGAACAGCACTTCCGCCAGCAAGTAACCTTCACTTGGAATATGACTGGTAAACGGAAGCCAGTGCAGATTCAACGTCAGCAGCCCGGCGCCGAACAGGAAAGGCCCCAGCCCAATGCGCCCGAAGCGGTAACGCACCAGTTCCAGGACGGCCCCGGCCGCAACCAGCCGGCACGCCACGTCCAGCCCGAAAGTTTTGGAATCCACGAAATACAACGAATCCGGAAAATACAGCGACCGCATTGCCGCAAAAACCATCAGCACCCATGAATATGCCGCCAACGCCGTCAGCGCTCGCCGCGCCTGCGCCGATAGCAGAGCGGCAGCCGCAAACAATCCCATCGCCAGCACAAAGCCGACCTGCGCGAATGCCTCCACCGACTTCGGCGCGGCGTGCAACTCGCCCGAGCCACTTGCCCACAGGAACGCCCCATAGGCGGCCCAAGCCGCGGCCCACGCCAGCAGACATCGATCCCGAAAAACGCGGAAGAAAAGCAGACTGACCGCCACCAAAATCAGGGCAGCCGTTTCCCGCGCCGTCAACCAGGGAACGGTCAACAGGCCAAGCGAATTCCCAAATAGTCTGGAAGGATCCATAGCTAGGCGCACGTAGATAGGCGCACGAACACCTAAGCTTTCTAAATATCATGCTCGCGGCCCGTCTTTGCGGATTTCCGTCCTCAACTGGTTACTTTCGGAATGTGGAATCGTGGCCTAAAATAAGCGATACATTCCATTCAGCGCCATGTCCAACGACCGCATCCTGGTGGTAGACGACGAGGAAACAATCCGCGAGATTGTCTCCTCCATGCTCGCCGGAGCCCATTTTCAGACGCGCCAGGCCGCCAGCGGGATCGAAGCCCTCGCGATTCTGGAATCGGGTGAGGAATTCGATCTCGTGCTCTCCGACCTGATGATGGCTGAAATGGATGGGATTGCCCTGCTGGAGCGTGCCAAGGAACGTTACCCCGACATGCCGATCGTGATGGTCACTGCGGTGCACGACATCCAGGTCGCTCTGCAGGCGTTGCGCAATGGCGCGTACGACTATCTGCTCAAACCGTTCGAGCGGGAGCAACTGCTGGCCACGGTGCGCCGCGCGCTGGAGAATCGCCGCCTCAAGCGCGAAAACGATGCCTATCGCACCAACCTGGAGGCGCTGGTTGCCGCCCGTACCCTGCAATGGAAAACGGCGCTTTCCAACCTGGAGAAGTCTTACGACATCACGCTCGAAGTCTTGGGCGATGCGCTCGACCTCAAGGACGCCGAGACCCAACACCATTCCCGGCGGGTGACCGCATTCACCATCGCCATGGCGAAAAAAATGGGCTTGGCGAAAGAGGAGATCGAGGTGATCGCCCGGGGAGCCTTCCTGCACGACATCGGCAAGATGGCCATTCCCGACGACATCCTGCACAAGCCCGGCAAGCTCACGCAAGAGGAAATGGCCGTCATGAAGGAACACTGCTACCTGGGCTACAAGATCATCTCCCGGATCCCCTTTCTGGCCGATGCCGCCGAAATCGTTTACGCCCACCAGGAGCACTACGACGGGAGCGGGTATCCTCGTGGCCTGAAGGGCGAGGAGATCCCGCTGGGCGCCCGAATTTTCGCGATTGCCGATACGCTGGATGCCATGAGATCGAAGCGTGTTTACCGCGAGGCCCAAGACATTCAGGCGATTCGCAAGGAAATCGAGGCCTGGTCCGGCCGCCAGTTCGATCCTCAGATCGTCAAGGTATTTCTCGAAATGCCCGACAATATCTGGGAAGACCTGCGGAAGGACATCCATGGGGAGGACCCGGCTTTGCCGAAGGTGTAACATGAACACCGCTGGCTGAGGTGCGGTGAGCGTCCGTCTGACTAGTGTTTCCTGCCCAGCGCCAGGCATCATTTCGCCCTGATCGCCTCATCCAACTAAACAGTGAAGTCAATCCAAACGGCCCCCATCGGTTGTGTTTTGCCGCCCTGGGGTGAATTAACCGGTTGCCCGCCAGAACGTGCCTGATTCGCATCTGGCGGGCAGACCGGGTTTATTATTGGGGGCAGAAAATCTGCGAGGTCATCATGAACAAACTTTCATCGGGGGTGGGAATGCTCTTTTTGTCGGCTGCAATGTCACTTCCGGCCCAGGCAATCGATCCGGCCAGCGCGCCCATGACTCGGCCGAACGCTGTCCCGGAAGGCACGACCTTCCTCGTTCGGCTGGAGGACAAACTCGACACCGCCGAACTGCATCGGGGCCAACATTTCAAAGTCAAGCTGGACGAAGATCTCATTTCCGCCAATGGCAACATGATTCCCCGGGGCAAGAAGATCAAGGGTCATGTCAGTTCCGTGGAGCACGGCCGGCACGCACGCCTGCTGCTCAGCTTTGACGAAATCGAAACCAGACACGGATGGATCGCGCTGATCGCGACCGTCATTGGAGTGCCCGGCGACCATGGTATCAAAGCGCCCGACTCCGAGGGTGAAATTGAACGCAAGGGACCGGGTGCGAAGCAGACGATCGAAGACGCGGCCGTCGGCGCAGCTACAGGTGGCGCCGGAGAAGGAGCAGGCGCTGGAGCCATGGCCGGCCTGCTTGCCAGTCGCGACCTCCGGCTCGAAAAAGGAGCTACCCTCGAGGTGCGCCTGGATCGCGCGCTGCAGATTCCTTCTCATTGACAATCTCGAGTTGCCACTCGCCGCTCGACTCCCCGCGAGACGCGAATTGACGCGTCTTCCGCGGCTGTTTCTCGTTCCCGTCTTTCGACTGCAATTCGGCAAGCTCGTCGCGTTCTAACATCAGAGGTGTATAACGAATGCGTTAGATTCGACTTCCGTAGCCAGCTTCCGGGATGCAGCTTTCAACGATGCAGGAGAGATCCGATGAAAACTACCGTTGTCACCTTTTGTGCCGTTCTCGTTCTGAGCGCTCTCTCGATCGCGCAGAGTCCCACGCTTAACCCTTTGGCGAATACGATTTTCGTTGGCGCCGATGGCAAATTCGAAACCGCGCCGGACACCGCGCTCATCCAGTTCAACATCTCGGCGCAAGCGGACAGCGCCAAAGACGCCTACGACCAGGCCGCCAAACAGGCCGACGCCACGCGCCAGGTTCTGCGCGCGAACGGCATCGATCCGAAGTCTGCGGAAGTCGGCTTCTTCTCCGTGAATCCGCAGTACGACTGGAAAAATCCGAAGCACAGAGTCATCGGCTACCAGGTCACGACCAGCGTCAGTTTAAAGCTCAAGGATTTTTCCAAGATCGGCCCGGTTACGCAGCAACTCGCCGACGCCAGCGTCGGTGAAAGCCAGTCGCTCAGCTACACGCTGGACTCGACCGAAGAGGCCAAGGGCAAGGCCGTCGCCGACGCCTACCGGCGCGCCCACGCTTCCGCGCAGTCCCTCGCTGATGCCAGCGGACGAACGCTTGGCGAACTCTCTTATGCCACTGTCGATACCTTTGAGAACATTCACGTGATCGCGCCCATGATGCGCGCTCGCATGCCCCTGGCGATGGCTGCGCAAAACGCCGCCCCAACCGAGGAGTTTTCACCCCAGAACGTGAAGGTCACAGCCCACTTGAACGCTATGTTTGTATTGAAATAGAAGATTACAGTGGAGAGCCGGCGTCCCGCCGGGCTGTGTGACTCATCATGCGGTCACGGTCTAGTCGTTGCGAACGCTAGTCGTTGCGAACGATGACCTCGCGCCTTGCGGAAACGCGGCTCGCATCCACCGTCACTTCTCGCTGGATCTCCATTTCGATCGACGCCCCCGGCTCCAGCCTCACGTCGGCACCCCGCGAGAGCATTCCGACCGCCAGCCCTGCCACTCCTCCAGCGCCCGCTCCGATTCCGGCTCCTTTTCCACCTGCGGTCACGGCACCGATCACGGCTCCCGTGGTTGCCCCGCCCGCAGCTTCCTTGGCCTTTGTCCCGGCGTCGCTATCCTGGCGAATCGTCCCTTCCGAATCTTTCATCGACGTCCTCTCCGCCCCAGGTGTGTTCTCGACCGAGCCGCCCAGCATCACCGTATAGCCGCTGGGGTAAATCATCGAGGTGAAGTGGATCAACACTTCGGCGCGCCCCTTTACGTGCCCACCGCGCTGCACGCGCTCGATCCTTCCCTGGAGGTAGGTCCCCGCTGGAATCACGACCCGTTCATTGACCACAAAGGGAAAGGCAATCTCCGCGTATACCGGGTCTCCGTCTTTAGCGGTCTTTGTCGAAATCGCCTGCTTCAGCGATAGTGGAACCTTCGTTCCCGCTGGAATGGTCAGCATCGGCTTCTCAGACTCCACCGGAGGTGCAGCCGGGTTCGGGGCCGGCGATGTCTGTGCCGCCGCGATCGCTATCCCTGCCAACAGTAGGAGCCAAATAGAAACAGCACGAATCCTCATCGAACACCTACCTCTTCAGGATAATTTCGCGACACGCTTGCCAACTCAGATGCGCCCACCGGAGTGCCGGTTAGCTGTGGCCAATCTGCGTACCCGGAGTCATTGTAGCTGAGGAGTCCGGCACCAGCCGTGAGCTGCTTCCGACGAGTTGCTAAGCGACGAACTGCTAAGCATGGTGAAGCTGGGTTAGATCTCACGATGGCACGTCCGCCGAAAGTTATGTGCCCGCTACTTGTACAACAAATACTTTTCCCGTAGCCGCACGAATTCCTCCAGCCGCTCCTGCCAGTCCTCGGCAATCCGTCTCGGATCCTCTCCCGCTTCGATTGCCTCAAACACCGCCTGATTCACCAGTAGATCCGCCATCCGCTCCATCTTGAAGTCGTTCGGATACAACTTATGCAGCGCCGAGGCCAGCTCAATCCCCAGCTCTGGCGAATCCAGAGTATTCCGATCCAGAACAATCAGGTTCACGCCTTCGCACCGTTCCCCAGCAAAGTTACTCGATGACGGAGTAAAGACAATCGGCACGAAGCGCACACTCTGAATACCGCGGGCGTTCAAGTAAGCCGCCAACTCCCTGCTCTTGATCCAGGGTGCGCCCACCACTTCGAACGGCGTATCCGTGCCGCGACCCACCGAGACATTCGTCCCTTCAATCGGGGCGACTCCCGGATATAGCGTGGCTTCCGTCAAATTCCGTAGGTTGGGCGAAGGATTCACCCAGGCGAGGCCAGTCGAATCGAACCAGTCCCCCGGCTGCCAACCTTGGATCGCAACTACCTCGAGCCGCGCCCCGATGTGCCGCTCGGCCTCAAACATTTTCCCGAGCTCACCCAAAGTCATCCCGTGCCGCACCGGCTCGGGAAAGTAGTTCGTGAAACTTTCCCGCCCGGCATTGGGACTGGAACTGGAACCGGAATCGGAGTCGGAAACCGGCCCCTGCACAAACGACCCCGTAATCGGATTCGGCCGATCCAGAATAACTACTTCAATTCCCGCCTTCGCGGCTGCCTCCAGAAAATATCCCATAGTGGTTTCGTAGGTGTAGAAGCGCGCGCCCGCATCCGCCAGATCGATCACCACCGCATCCAAACGCTTCAACACGTCGATCGGCGGACGCCGCGCCGCGTCGCTCGCCCCATACACGCTATACACCGCAACTCCGGTCGCCGCATCCTTCGCATTCTTGATGTCCGTCGTATCCAGCGTCCCTGTCACTCCATGTTCTGGACTGAAAATCGCGTCCAGCGAAATTCCGGGCACGTTCGCCAGCACGTCAATCGTCCGGCGTCCTTCCGAGTCCACGCCGGTCTGATTCGTGAGCACTCCTATGCTTCGCGGAGCGCCGCCCCTGGACGGATGCAGCGCCGCGAACTTCGTCTCTTCGAGCACATCAATTCCTGTCTTCACGGTTCCGTTCCGGACCGCCAATTTGCGCGCCGCGCTCTGCATTTCGTTGTAGCCGGTGATGGTTGCCACACGCATCTTCTCGGCTTCGGAGGGATCGAGCGCCAGCGCCGCCGCCACCGCCGTCGCGACCTTGGTTCTGAGAGACACCGCGCTTCCCTTCTCCTTCGGCGGCACCACATTCATGTGAACGGCATTGGTCAGCAACAGGATGTAAGTCTTAGTCGCCGGATCAATCCATAGCGAAGTCCCCGTGAATCCCGTATGTCCGTAACCGCCCACCGGCAACAGTTCTCCCCGATTAGTGGAGAACGGAGAATCGATGTCCCACCCAAATCCCTGCAGTACCGTGCCATTTACTGGCTGCTGCGGCGCACTCATCTTCGCAATCGTCGCCGGGGTCAGTACGCCTCGCCCGCCATCCAGCAAAGCCTGGGCAAAAAGCGCCAGGTCATCGGCGGTGGAAAATACTCCCGCATGGCCCGCCACGCCACCCAGCCGGCGAGCCGTGGGATCATGCACCACGCCGCGCAGCAGGTGATGATTCTCATCGTCTTCGGTGGGCGCAACGCGTGTTAAAACACCCGGCTCCCAGGAATGTTGCGGAGCGAAACGGGTCTCCTTCATGCCGAGCGGCGAAAAAATATGTTTCGCCGCATACTCATCGAGCGACTCGCCCGAAAGGCGCTCCACCAGCGCTCCCAACACTACGAAGTTGATATCGCTATAAACAAACGCCGCGCCCGGAGGCCGCTCCGGAGCCGCCTCAAATGCTATCCGATACGCCGTCTCCTTCCCTTCCCACTTCTTCGCCAAATCCAGGTCCGGAGCGAGCCCCGAGTAATGCACCAGCAACTGCCGGATCGTAATATCCTGCTTGCCGTTCTGCCCAAACTCGGGAAAGTATTTCGCGACCGGATCGCTCATGCGAAACTTTCCCTGCTCCCACAGCTGCATGATCGCCGTCGCGGTCACGACAACTTTGGTCAGCGACGCGCAATCAAACACGGTATCGAGCGTCATCGCCTCCCGCCGAGGTTCAATCGCGCGGCTGCCGTAAGCCTTGCGATAAACCACATGTCCGTCGTGGCCGACGATGAGTACCGCGCCTGGAATCTGGTGAAGCGCGATGGCTTCGTTGATGATGGGATCGAGAACGGCGAGGCGGGAGTCAAGCGGAGCCTGACCGAAAGCTGTTGCGCTCCACAGAAGAACAAGTATTGTCGATGCGAGTTTCACGCTTGCTGTGACTCTACACAATCGGAGCGGAGCACTCAAGAAACGGTCCGTCATTGTTTGCGCTTTCCTTTGGGTTCATTTGGCCTTTTGCTAGGTATGCGCGTATGAAATCGTTTTGCAGGTGGGGATTGATTTCGAGTATCGTGATGGCCCGATTACACAGGGCGTGTGTAATGCCGCGTGCACACTGTTCGCAACCATCACAGCCTGCGTGCGAGTGGTTGTGGTCAAGCGTGTTAACCGGCTGAATCTTGCACTCGCTATTGCACTCCTCATGAGGCATCCCGAAATGGTGTGCGGAGCAAAATGCATCGCGCTGACAGACTGCGCACTTGCCGCCTTGCTCTGCCAACAATTTAATCTTTAGTGCTTGCCGCTGCTTCGCTTTGGGAGACATTGGTTTTCCTTTCATTTTGACCCGCGCTGGACGCTCCCTATGATTATCGTTGACTGGCCCGCTGGTCGCCGCCGGTAGTCAACCTGGTCAGTTACGCTAGTCACGGCTGCTCACGTTCCACTTTAAGAGAAAACAACCTGCCCACTATTCGGTCTTGAGCACTGGAAATTCGCCCAGAGACTCTGTACCATGACCACCTTTACCATTAACTCTAACTCTGCTATAACGCCGACAGATCAACCATCTTGAACTCAACGCTGCCCGATCGAGAATCCGGATTTTCCTTCCTGGTGCGCAATTTCTCCGCGCAGGACGATCGTTTTTGCAGCGCTTTCAGCATCCTGGAAACGGCGATCTCCGCCCGCGCCTTCCCTGCCTGCTCGCTGGCGGTCACTTTCCGCGGAGAACTCGTCGCCCACAAAGCGCTCGGCCGTTTCACATACGATCCCGCTTCGCCCGCGGTTACAACCGCGAGCCTGTTCGATCTCGCTTCGCTCACGAAGGTCGTCGCCACGACCACCATGGCCATGATTCTCTACGAGCGCGGCCTGCTTGACCTCGAAGCCCCGGTTACGGCAATTGTTCCCGAATTCGCTAATCATGACGGCCGCCGCCGCGAAGTCACGCTGCGCATGCTGCTCGCACACAGCTCCGGCTTGCCCGCCTACGAAAAACTTTTCCTTCGCGCCGGGACTCGTAAAGACCTGCTGCAAGCTGCCTTCACCACCCCGCTGGCCGCCGCTCCCGGGGCGCGCGCCGAATATAGCGACATCGGCTTCATCATTCTCGGCGTTGCGCTCGAACGCCTCGCCGACGAATCCCTCGACGCGTTCTGCCAGCGCGAAATCTTCGGGCCGCTCGGCATGGCTAATACGACTTTCAATCCTGCGCGCGCCTTGAAGGACTCTATCCCGCCAACCGCCGACGATCGCACCTTCCGCCAGCGCATCATTCAAGGCGAGGTGCAGGACGAAAACGCGAGCGTCCTCGGCGGCATTGCCCCACACGCCGGTCTGTTTTCCACGGCTGAAAATCTAGCCCTCTTCGCCCACGCCATGCTCAACTCCGGGCACCCCATCCTCCGCCCCGCAACCGTCGAACTCTTTTCGCGCCGGGAATCCGCGCCCGAAGGCACTTCCCGAGCGCTCGGCTGGGACACGCCCTCGGCTCTTTCGCAATCTGGAAAATACTTCTCGCCCCGTTCCTTCGGACATCTTGGTTACACCGGCACATCCCTGTGGATCGACGCGGAGCGCCAACTTTCGATAACTTTGCTCACCAATCGCACCTGGCCTGACTGCCAGAACGAGGCCATCAAACAGGTACGGCCGGCGTTTTGCGACGTGGTGATTGAAGACTTGGGAAAACGAGCTTGAAACGCAAAGCTTCGAATCGTAAAGCGAGCAGAATAGAACTCCGCGGCCTCGGCACCGAGAAAACAAACTTTGCCTCCGCCGACCTCGATCGTAAATCGGCGCTCGAAATCGCCCGCATCATCAACCGTGAAGATGCCAAGGTCGCTCGTGCCGTGAAGGGGGCTCTGCCTCAAATCGCGCAGGCGATCGATCTGATCGCCGCGGCGCTCTCGCAACGCGGGCGCCTCATCTACGTCGGCACCGGCACCAGCGGACGCATCGCTGCCCTCGACGCCGTCGAATGCCCGCCCACCTTTGACGTCAGCCCGCGCATGGTGCAATTCATCATCGCGGGAGGCCCAAAAGCGCTGGGGGCGGCCGTAGAAGCCGACGAAGATTCGCGCGCGCGCGGCCGCAAAGCCATCGCGCGGAAGAAGCCCAACAGCAAGGATGTCATCGTCGGCATCGCTGCCAGCGGACGCACTCCCTTCACTATCGCCGCCATTGAATATGCGCGCGCGCACGGCGCCACAACCGTGGCCGTCGTCTGCAACCCGAAATCCCCGCTCGGCAAAGCCGCGCACATGGCCATCGTGGCGGGCGTAGGGGCGGAAGTTGTCGCGGGCTCTACCCGCATGAAAGCCGGCACCGCGCAGAAAATGATCCTGAACATGCTCTCAACCGGGGCCATGACCCGTCTCGGGTACGTCTACGGCAATCTGATGGTCAACGTCCACCCTAAAAATGAGAAGTTAGTCGAACGCGGAGTGGGCATCCTTGAAAAAGCCGCCGGACTCGACCACCGAGCCGCGCGCAAACTCCTCGCCGCCGCAGGAGGTCGCGTCCCCGTTGCGTTGGTGATGGCCAAGGCTGGGGCCAGGCGGGATCAGGCTGCCGCTGCCCTGAGAGAATCCCAAGGGCAAGTGCGCAAGGCGATAGCGCAGGCGAAGCGTGGATCGGAGTTCACGCCGGATTTCTAGCAGCGGCCCCGCAATGATAGTTAGAATGAGAGCGATCCTGATTTCCGAAAACGCACTCTATGGATAAGCTGGTAATCCGCGGTGGTAATCCCCTGCTGGGGACGGTGCGAATCAGTGGCGCGAAGAACGCCGCACTCCCCTGCATGGCGGCAGCCTTGCTCACCGACGAACCGGTGATTCTTGAAAACATCCCGCAAGTGCGCGACATCGAGACCACGCGCAAGCTGCTTGCGGCGATGGGCGCAGAAGTCGAACTCGGCTACGGACGCGCCCATCACCGGACGACCATTTGCGCGCGCACGCTTGCCGCTCCCGAAGCGTCTTATGAACTGGTCAAGACCATGCGCGCCTCCACGCTCGTCCTAGGGCCGCTCATTGCCCGGTGTGGCCGCGCCCATGTCTCGCTGCCCGGCGGATGCGCCATCGGCGCCCGCCCCATCGACCTGCATATCAAAGGTCTGGAGCGGCTGGGCGCGAAGATCACGCAAGAACACGGCTACGTTGAGGCCGTCGTTGATCCGCTGAAAGGCGGCCGCCTCCGTGGCGCTGAGATAGTCTTCGACAGAATTACCGTCACCGGCACCGAGGACCTGCTGATGGCCGCCACGCTTGCCGATGGCGAGACCGTCATGCAGAACTGCGCCCGTGAACCGGAAGTCGCGGACCTCGCCGCGCTGCTCAACGCCATGGGCGCGAAAATCCACGGCGCGGGCACATCCACGATCCGTGTAAACGGAGTCGCCAAGCTCCACGGCGCCAGGCACCGCATCATCCCCGACCGCATCGAAGCCGGAACCTTCATCATCGCCGGCGCCCTGACCGGCGGGGACCTCAACGTCGCCGGCTGCGAGCCCACGCACCTCACCGCCATTCTGCAAAAGCTGGCGGAAACCGGCGTGAAAACTACGGTGAAAGCCGACTCCGTCCGCGTCATGGGCGATCAGCCGCACCAGGCCGCCGACCTGAACACCGAAGAATATCCCGGCTTCCCCACCGACATGCAGGCGCAATACATGGCGCTCGCCACGCAGGCCGAAGGCACGTCGGTCATCACGGAAAATATTTTCGAGAACCGCTTCATGCACGCGCACGAACTGGTCCGCATGGGCGCCAACATCAAGATCGAAGGCCGCCGAGCCATTGTCCGCGGCGGAACTCCACTCAGCGCCGCCGCCGTGCTGGCCTCGGACCTGCGCGCCTCGGCTTCGCTCGTGCTCGCCGCCCTGGTCGCGGATGGTGAGACCATCATCGACCGCGTCTATCACCTGGACCGCGGCTACGAGAACATCGAGGAAAAAATGAAAGCCGTGGGCGCCGAAATCCGCCGCGTCGGCAACATCTTCCCCAAACGAGCCGCAGCCCCCGCGCAATCGTAGCGGAATTTCCTGACCAGGAAGTACCCTGCGCTCGACCGGAGGGTTACTCTCTCCAAAAAACGTGGAAGATTCCCATCTGGCTGCTATGGGGAAATCTCCGCATGACTTCCGCGCGCACCTCGGGGTTCATCCGGGCGGAGGGGAAAAGCGGTGCTTCATTGATTACAACCACTTTCAGATCGCCGGATTGCAGCGCCTTCACCACTTCCTCTGCCGGTACGCCCCCATCGTCACGCGTTACGTTCTTTAGCCCGGAGAGAAAATACAGCTCCGGACATTCATTACCCGCATACATCAATCCGTTTGGCGAATGCTGCTGCAGAAAATGAATCAAGCTCGCGAAATCCGCCGCATAATTGATCCGTAATCCCCCCGCTCGCTCCAGATGCAGTTCATCCATCCGTCCCACTTTGTGGGTGAATTCATAAACGTAATCCGGAACCAGCCTAACCACGCCGAACAGCAGATAAAATCCCATCACTGCGGCCAATATGTACGTGCCTGGTTGCTTGCGGGCGGTCGCCACAATCGCCACCGCGGCCAGCAACGTCAGCGGTAACGAATAGGACAGATAAATGGACGCGGCGAACGGATACTGCACCAGGCTGCACACCGCCGCCAGGGAAATCAATACCATGATCCGCTGCTGTTGGAGTTTTGATGCGCCGCTCCGCTTCCCTGCCGCCAGCACGACGGCCGCGCCCAGCAACACCACCAACGGAGTCAGCGTCGCAGCTGAATACCACACTCCCAAAATGATCTCACTTGAGGTCGCAGCCTTCACGAGCACCACCGTCAGCCCCAGGCCGACAGCAGCGCTCACGATTTTCCCTTGAAATTCGCGCAAGTACATCGCCGCCGCAATCAATCCCACCAATGACAGCGCGCAGATGCTTTTCTCGACCGAGACAGGGCGAAGCACTCCCAGCACGATCGAGCGGCTAAATGCGCTTGACACCACGCCCGAAAAGAACTGGCTGAGCGCTCCCAACCGCACATACGGCAGCAAGAAAAAATTCACCGGGCTTAGGAACCCGCCGAGAAACGGAATCACCGTCCGAAAGGTTGTTTTGAATCGTTGCCTTGGTCCCGCCCGGACGCTCCGTTCTCCCATCAGGACCAGCCCTATCAGCACCGCGGAGGGCAGTACGAAGTGGTACAACTCCGCCATGCCCAACCGCGAGTGGAGCACATAAACCAATGTCGCCAGGAACAGCAGTAGCGCGCTCACGCTGAACACGCGGTAGGGCCAGCTATTCTGCGAATCCTCATCTGCCGAACTTTGTTTTGAACTTTCCCCCGAACTCTCGCTCTGTTCCAGAAAGGCCAGCGAGAGCAGAGAGCCAGCAATGTAGTACGCCCCGATCACCTTGATCAGGATCGAGACTCCGCCGCATACTCCGGCCACGACGAGCCATCGTCGCGTCCGCGATTCCAGGTAGCGGAGCAGCGCCGCGGCGCCAAACGTCGCGAAGAACAGGTTGTACCAGGAAGGCATTGCCGCCGGATAATTCGGATAACTCCAAGCCACTGCCAGCAGCGTGATCGCTCCCGCTGGCATTGCCGAAGTAAAGCGCAGCGCAATATAATAAACAGCCGGAACCCAGGCCAGAAAAAACAGAAACACACAGATGCGCAGCGACATCAGATTCACGCCGAATGCTCGAAACGCCAGCGCATGAATAAAGCTCAGACCACCGGTGTAGATCTCCGCAAAATCGCGGTGCGGAAGTTGCCCCTGCATCACGCGCAGCGCGCTTTGGCTTAGAGCCCCGTCATCGGACGGCGCCCAACCCCGGCTGATGTGGAACCCGGCATAAATTCCTGCAATTGCCAGAACCACCGCCAACACCGTCAACTGATTTTGCCACCATGGCGTGGCGGTCAACACCGCCACTTCACCGTCGCTTGCGGCCTCCACCGGTTCCGTGCTCTGTTCGTGAACCCTTATTTCCACGCTCAACGGCGGATCGGCTCGCATCCCCGACTTCGCCGTAATTTCCTTCTTCACTTCGCCTCCAGCGCCGTCAGCCGTATCTTCGCTTCCTTGCTGTCCTGGTTCAATTGCAACGCCTGCCGATACTCTGCCCGCGCAGCCGTCATATTCCCGCTCTCTTCGAACGACACTGCGAGCCAATAGTGGTAGTCCCAAACCTTCGGATCCATGGCCGCCGCCTGCAGCAGATAAGGTTGCGCCTCCGCGTTCCGTCCACCCTGCAGTAGTGCGCGCCCCAGAAAATGTTTCGGAGCCGCTTGTTCCGGCACTAACTGCACCGCGCGCGACAGCAATTGCTCTGCTACCCGATACTGGCCATCCATCAGGTGAATATTGCCGCAGTTGTAGAGCGCCGAATAAAGATTTGGTTCCTTATCCAGAATCTCCGAACAGAGCGCAAAAGCCCGCTCATAGTCGCCCATTTGTCCATACAACCCCGCGAGTCCCGCCATGCCCACTTCCGATTTGGAGTAATCTGGATTTACCCGGTCGAGCCAAACGCGGCCTTCCTCGAACCGACCGGCATGGATGTACACTTCCGCGAGTGCCAGCGGCCCATAACCATATTCCGGATGGTCCCTTACCACCGACTCCGCCAGCTCAATCGCGCGCTCGTTCGCGCCCCGCTGGCTGTACTCTTTCGCCAACCCCGCCACCGCATACGGATTTCCCGGATACAGAGCTTGCCCGCGCGCCAGCATGAGCAGATCGCTACCCCAGTACACCTGCTGCGCAATCGATGCGCACACATAACCACCACATAGCACGAGTACCGCGCACCCCTGCATTGCTTGCACGCTCCATCCCTTGATGGACGGCAGCCGCCGCAACCCGATTGCCGCCAGAATCGCAAATCCGATCGACGGCAAATACATGTAACGGTCGCGCACAAAATCGCCATTGCTAAAATTTCGCAAGTACAGCGCGGGCGCGAGTCCCACCAGCAGCCACAAGCCCGCAAACGCGACGATAGAATTCCCTTCGCGCCGATTCCAATACCACAATCCCATCACCGCTGCCCCCAACACCGCTGCCGGCGCCACCACTTGGCTAAGAATTGCACCCCCGTCCGTCACATATGGCGTGTAATAGAGTCCCGTAATGCCCACCGGCACCAGCAACTGCCGCAGATAAATGGACATCACAAGCGGCAAAGTCCGCGCCACGTCCATCATTCCGTGATTGGGATTGAACTGCCCGGTTGCGTGCAGCAGCGCGTGCTTTCGCAGCAGCGCGTAAGCCAGCGTCACCACCACGTACGGAGCCGTCTCCCTCGCCGCCCGAAGAATTCTCCGCCACGGCGATGCCCTCGTTTCCGCTGGATGCAGCCACGCGTAGATTCCCACCAGCGCCGAAAACACTACTGCCATTTCCTTCGTCAGTAGCGCGCACGCGACCAGTGCCAGCGACGCGATCCACCATGCCGTTCTCTTGTTTTGATTGGGATTGCGTTCGGAATCGCGCCCGTTAAGAAATGCCGCAAAAGCCAGTGCGGCAAACATCGTCACCATCGTGTCCGAAGCTGCGGAAATCCATGTGACGGGCTCAATGTGAATCGGATGTAGCGCAAAAATCAGCGCCGTTAGCGCCGCCGTCCAGTATTCCAATCCCAGGCGTCGCGCCAGCCAAAATACTGCCGTGACCGCGGCCACATGCAACAAAACCGCTCCCAGATGCCATCCCCACGGCCGCAATCCGAACAGTGTGTAATTCAGCATCGACCAGGCCACGAACAGCGGCCGGTAATATACCTGTTGTCGCGCCATGTGATACCACAGGTCACTCCCGAACGCCCGCGGCAGATTGCCCCATGTCCGGATGATGGGACTGTTCACAATCTGCGGCCAGTCATCCCAGACAAAATCGAAAGACATTGAACCGCTGTAAAGCACAAAAGTAACCAGCCCAAGCAAAGGCAGCAGTAAGGTCGGCCGTCGCAAATACTTGGCCAGTAATTCCGATGCGCTAGGTTCCGGATTCCCTTTGGTCTCGTCCATGGGGATGGTGTCCAGAGCCGATCACTTCGCTCCAGATCAGCTCATACTAGCCTTCCGTCCCACTCGGCGCATGTTACTCAGGTTACCTACGTGTGCCACTTATTCCCGCATTTCGCTGTTCTGTTTATGCGACGATCATCCCATGGGGTCTGTCGCAGGAGCGAAACCCGCCAAGGTACCGTCCCCTGTCTTGTGCGTCGATCTCGACGGCACTTTGATCAGAGGTAACGTGCTTTGGGAGTGCATCCTTGTCCTCCTCAAAACCAGTCCCATCGCGCTGTTGCTGCTTCCCTTCTGGTTGCTCTCCGGACGAGCCTCCCTTAAACGCAAACTCGCCGCGCGGATCCATCTCAACCCCGCTTGTCTTCCCTATCGGCAGCAGGTTCTTGATTTTCTACAGCATGAGAAAGCCAACGGCCGCCGCATCGCGCTCACAACTGCCGCCGACCGCGAGCTTGCCGAGGCAATCTCCCGTTATCTCGGCCTTTTCGACGAAGTACATGCCAGCGACGGACACCTGAATCTCAAGGGAGCAAACAAAGCTGCGTTTCTAGCCGAGCGCTTCGCCCAGACCGGCTTCGACTATGTGGGCGACTCTGCCGCTGATGTAGAAGTTTGGCGTAACGCTCGCGCAGCTTACGTGGTGGGCACCGAGGCCCGCGCCGAGCAAGCCGCAGCCGTAACTACCCTCAAAGGCACGATCCTCGAACCGCAGCGCACGTCGTTCCCAACATCGTTACGCGTATGGATCAACGCCCTCCGCGGCCATCACTGGGCGAAAAATCTTCTGCTCTTTCTGCCCCTTGCACTGTCGCATAACCTCGCGCTCGAGCCCATTGTCCGCACGTTCGTCGGCTTCGCACTCTACGGCTTTTGTGCCTCCGGACTCTATATTCTCAACGATCTCCTCGATCTCCATTCCGATCGCGACCATCCATGGAAAAAAGAGCGCCCATTTGCTACCGGCGCAATCTCAATTCCTGAAGGTTTGCTCGCGTCGTTTATCTTGCTCTCGTCGGCACTTGGCCTGGGATTCTTCCTCGATGTGCAATTCGGCCTCGTCCTGCTCGGATACGCGGCGCTGACCATGTTGTATTCGCTCTATCTGAAGAAGATTGCCCTGCTTGACGTCTTCGTGCTTTCGAGTTTCTACAGTTTCCGCATCCTCGCCGGAGCCCTGATTTCCGCCACGCCACTGTCGCAGTGGTTCCTGGCGTTTTCCATGTTTGTCTTTCTTAGCCTCGCGATGGCAAAACGTTACTCTGAATTACTTCACGCCAGCGACCTAGTTAAGGCGGGTAACTCGGGGCGCGGCTATCATACCGGCGATCGCGAATTGCTGCTCTCGCTCGGCGTCGGCAGCAGCTTTTCCGCGGTCGTCATTTTCAGCCTCTACGTTCACAGCCAGGACGTGCGGCTGCTTTACTCCACGCCGGAGTTTCTCTTTCTGCTTTGCCCCATCGTTCTTTATTGGCTCAGCCGAACCTGGCTCTTGGCGCATCGCGGAGAATTAAAGGAAGACCCGGTCACGCTCGCTATCCGGGACCCCGTCAGTTACGGGGTGGCTGCGGCCTCGGCGGCCGTCATCGCCGCGAGCATGGTGAACGTGAAATGGTAGGGTAATCGACAATGGTATCTAATTGTTTGTCGAAGTTAGTCGACTTGCTGTCGGTACACTAAGTATGTCTGGTCAATCAGCCGCAACCCTGCGCCGCGAATCCGCAGCATCACCGCTTATCAAGCGAGTTCTTTCGTGGGGCCGTTACCCGAAAACCGCGCACCATAAGGTCCACAAACCGGCGTGGAACGACCAGTTACCGGACATTCTCCGAGATGCCGCGCCCGGCTCGCTGCTGCCCTATGGCCTCGGCCGCAGCTACGGCGACTCTTGTCTCAACGCCGGACGAGAACTGATTGACTGTCGCCGACTCAATCGCATCCTTGGTTTCGACGAATCCACTGGCATGGTCCGCTGCGAAGGCGGCGTCAGCCTCTCCGACATCATCGACGTATTTCTCCCTAAAGGATGGTTCCTTCCCGTCACGCCCGGCACACGCTTCGTCACCATCGGCGGAGCTATCGCCAACGACGTGCACGGTAAGAACCATCACTGCGCTGGAACCTTCGGCGCTCACGTCCGCCAAATCGGACTGCATCGCTCGAACGACGGTCTGGTGATCTGCAACGCTGACGAAAATCCCGACATGCTGCGCGCCACCACCGGTGGTCTCGGCCTGACCGGTGTAGTCGCCTGGGCAGACATCCAACTCAAACGCATGGCTGGTCCGTGGATCGACGCCGAGTCCATCCCCTTTCAATCTCTAAATGCTTTTCTCGACTTGAGCCGCGATAGCAACGACCGCTTCGAATACACCGTGGCCTGGCTCGACTGCTTCGCCGGGAAGAATCCTCGTGGCATCTTCTTTCGCGGAAACCATGCCGCCGATCATGGCAAGGAATTCCATCCCCAGCGCGGCCCCAGACTGCCTTTTGCGCTGCCCGCCTGGTTGCTCAACCGTTATTCGGCGAAAGCCTTCAACACTGCCTACTACAGGATTCACGCGGCCAAGAAGGGTGCAGCCGTCGTGCCTTACGATTCGTTTTTTTATCCGCTCGATTCTATTCGGCAATGGAACCTGCTCTATGGCAGACAGGGTTTTCTGCAATATCAGTGCGTTATCCCGGAAGCGAACCTCGAAGCATTCGAGGAGTTACTCGATCGTATCGCGGCCTCCGGCATGGGCTCTTTCTTAGGTGTGCTGAAGCAATTCGGCTCTGCGCCGCCGGCTGGCATGCTCTCATTCCCGCGCCCCGGACTTACCATCGCGCTCGACTTCGCCATGCGAGGCGAGCGCACGCTCAAACTCATGCAGTCACTCGATGAAATTGTTCAACAAAGTGGCGGAGCGCTCTACCCCGCCAAAGACGCCCGCATGAGCCCCGCTCTGTTTGAGGCCTCGTTCCCGCTCTGGCGGGACTTTGTTCCCTACATCGACCCGAAGATGTCATCCTCATTCTGGCGACGTGTGACGGGGGCACAATGACACTCACCGCGCACCCCACAACTTCGCTCCCCGCGGTCACGCCCGCACCCGCCATGAAGAGGATCATTATCCTTGGCGCCACCTCCAGCATTGCGCTGGAAGTTCAGCGCCAATTGGCTTACCAGGGCTGCGAGTTACTTCTTGTAGCTCGCTCGCCCCAGCGCCTCGCTGAGCTCCAGGTCGACTTAGTGGTCCGGGGCGCACAGCAAGTTCTGACTTACTGTGCTGACTTAGCTACTATTCGACAGCACGCCGCTGTCTTCGAATTTGCCCGCCACAGCTTTCCCGGCTTTGACACTGTGCTCCTCGCTTACGGCTCGATGCACAACCAGAAAGAATCTGAGGGCTCGGTCGACGTTCTGCTCGAAGAATTGCGCGTCAACTTTGTCAGTGCGACCGCGATCCTAACCCCGTTCGCCGCTGATTTGGAACGCCGGCGCACCGGATGCGTAGCCGCGATCACCTCCGTGGCCGGAGATCGAGGACGCCGCTCCAACTATGTCTACGGTTCCGCCAAGGGCGCGCTCTCCCTTTTCCTCCAGGGACTCCGCAGCCGCCTCCATCCCGCCGGCGTTCGCGTCATCACCATCAAGCCCGGACCGGTGCAGACTGCCATGACCGATCACCTGCCTAACTCCGCGCGCTTTGCCGATCCTGAACAGGTTGCCCGCGACATCGTGGGCGCGCTCGAACGCCGGTCCCCCGACGTTCTCTACACTCCAAGAGTCTGGCGCTACATCATGACTGCCGTGCAGCAGATCCCGGAAACCATCTTCAAGCGTCTGTCTTTCTGATAATCGAAAGAAAAAGGGCCACATCGCTGCGGCCCACACTTACGTTGTTGGCTCTGGGCGGCGCGGCTGAAGCCGTGCTCTACCCGAAGCGATCTTACCTTCGCCCGCGGCCACCACCGCCGCCAGAGTGGCCACCACCGTGACCTCCCTGACCACCGCCTGGGCCGCGTCCGCGACCGCGCCGCCGGCGATTGCGATCGCGATCACCACCGCCGCCGCCGGAACGTCCCTCCCGCGCACCTTCTGGACGCGCGGCACCTGCCTCGACCGACGCAACTACTCCATCCACACGGTTGAAGTTCGGCTCGTCATCCGCGTCGAACTCGGCACCGCCTTCGATCACTGCCGTGGGTGTGCCCTGCGGCACTGCGGGTGCCGGACCTGACGATAAAAGATCCGCTGCCACGTCCGTTTCCGGAGGCGGGGGAGCGCCGCCCATTTTGGCGCGCTGCTCTTTCAGAATTGCCTTCCTAGAAAGCTTGATCCGGTTGCCTTCGACGGCCAGAACTTTCACCAGCACCTGGTCGCCTTCTTTCAGTTCATCGCGAACATCCTTGATTCTGTGTTCGGCGACTTCGCTGATGTGCAACAGGCCGTCCAAGCCGGGCAGAATCTCGACGAACGCGCCGAAATCCGCCAACCGGCTGACCCTGCCGAGATACGTCTTTCCCACCTCGGCCGAGGCCGTCAGATCGCGAATAATCTGCAAAGCCTTGTTCGCCGAAACTTCATCGTTCGAAGCCACGTTGACCTTGCCGGAATCTTCCACGTCGATCTTCACGCCCGTCTGCTCGATGATGCTGCGAATCATCTTGCCCCCGGGCCCAATCACGTCGCGAATCTTGTCCACCGGAATCTGCAGGGTGTAGATACGAGGCGCATACGCCGAGACCTTCACGCGCGGCTCGGCCAGGACCTCGTCCATCTTTTCGAGAATAAACAACCGCCCACGCTGCGCCTGGGCCAGCGCTTCGCGCATGATCTGCGAAGTAATTCCCGCAACCTTGATGTCCATTTGCAGCGCGGTGATCCCTTCCTTGGTTCCGGCAACTTTGAAATCCATGTCGCCGTAATGATCTTCCGCACCCGCGATGTCGGTCAGGATGGCGTACTGCTCGCCTTCCTTCACCAATCCCATCGCAACTCCGGCCACCGGAGCCTTCAAGGGCACGCCCGCATCCATCAGCGAGAGCGATGCGCCGCAAATCGTGGCCATCGATGACGATCCGTTCGACTCCAAAATGTCGGAGACGACGCGCATCGCATACGGCCAGTTGTCCTCGGTCGGGAGCACCGCGGTAACGGCGCGCTCGGCGAGAGCCCCATGGCCGATCTCGCGGCGTCCGGCGCCGCGCATGAAGCCGACTTCTCCCACCGAAAACGGGGGAAAGTTGTAGTGCAGCATGAAGCGCTTCTTGGCTTCGCCTTCAAAGCCCTCGAGACGCTGCATGTCGTCGCTGGTGCCGAGCGTGGTGGTAACCAA
>JBEKWX010000018.1:0-21598 GCA_049512675.1 Terriglobales bacterium
GCGCGAAGTCCGCGCGCGCGACGATCGCGGCGGCCGCTCCTGAACTGGTCGGACAGCACATCATCAGGGTCAGCGGGTCGGCGACCATGCGAGAGCCGATAACATCTTCCACCCCCACCTCGATACCGTACTGCGCTTTCGGATTGTGCGAGGCGTTGCGATGGTTCTTCACCGATACCATCGCCATCTGCTCGACCGTGGTGCCGTACTTCTTGCTGTGCGCGCGGAAGACCTCGGCAAACATCTCGGGCATCGGCGCCGACCGTTGAGCTTGCGATGGCGCCGCGAGTCGCGCGTCGGCAGCCAGCGGCCCGCGCTGCATCTTCTCGAATCCCACCGCCAGAGCCACATCGACCACGCCGGCCCGCACCGCCATCACCGCCTGGTGAAAGGCGGTCGAACCGGTCGCGCACGCATTCTCGACGTTGATGATTGGGATGCCGGTGGCACCGACGCGATTGAGCAGCCGCTGGCCCGCCGTGATTCCCTGCATCGCGTGGCCGCAGCAAGCCATTTCGATCGCCGAATAGTCGAGTCCCGCATCGGCCAGAGCGGCCTCAATCGCTTCCTTACCGAAATCCTCGAAGGATTCCTCCGGGTGCCGTCCGAACGCCGACATTCCGACTCCGATCACACACACATTGGGACTTTCACTCATTTTAAGCCTCCAGCAATATATGTTTGGGCAAGACTGGAGAGAAGCAACCGACATGCCATGGGCAAAATGAGATGGTCCCGCACTGCTGGGCAATTAACATTTCGAATTAAGCAGCCTAATCGGCGCCCGCACATGATGCCGTTCGCATCAGAGAGGTCCGCTCTGATGCGAACGGAAGCACTCGGACGCTTCGACACGGTTCGAGCGTGCAGCGGGTGCGTTTCGCACGGAAAGTTTAGAGTTTTGATATTCACCGCCGCAATATCGCCGGCGTGCTTACGTTCGCGCGATCCATTGTTTCTCTGATTGTATGCTGATTCCGTAGCCGGGCGGTTTCCCGACGTTGGCTATCTGCGTCCCGAGGCGTAGTGTCCATCCATCTGGAAAATATCGGGATGAATGATCGGTGATTGAGCCCGAAACAGGATCGGCGGTTCCCCTGGCTGCGCCCTTCCGCTTCTCACGCGTTGACCGCTTTGAAGAGTGGCTGCGCGCTCCGGCACAACTGGAGTCGATGCATCCGCGCTTCGACGTCCGGCGGGCGGTGCCGGCGGAGTTCGATGGCATCTACGACTTGGTCAACGACGCCTTTGGCTTCAAGCGATCGCGCGCGCGGTATGACTGGATCTACCGGCGTAACCCCTATGGAACAGCGCGCTGTTGGGTAGTATTCGACCGCGCCAGCGGGCGGCTCGTGGGCAGCACAGCTTGCTGGCCATGGCCGATGGCGCGGGGGGCGCATTGTGTGGAAGGCGCTCAATATGGTGATTCGGTCGTCGCTCCGGGATGGCAGCGCCAAGGGATCAGAGCATTGCGCGGGAAGGTGTGGCGTTCCCATGCATGGGAAGGCAAAAATATTGGGCTGAGCTGGCCCAACGAGAAATCGCGCGGGGCGATGATCAAGCGTGGTCATACCGCCCGCATCGTAGGGCCGGTGCCCAAGGCCGTGTTGATATTGAACGCCAAAGCCTACCTGGCCGAGCACAACTGGCCCGCCCTCGTGAGTGCAGCCGGCGGGGCGGTGGTGGACACTGCTATGACGGCATGGCGCAAGCTCGTACTCCAAGGCCAGGCCGGCCTCGCGTTCGAAGCGGTTCGACGCTTCGAGGCGAGCGTTGATGAGGTCACCCAGAGGTGCATGACCTGGCCCGGCTTCTGGTCGCCACACGATGCCGACTTCCTGAATTGGCGCTACCTAGGGCATCCTACGGCGCGGTACCTCGCTTTCGCGCTAGTGGACAGCTGCAAGCTGGCGGGCTACTACGTGCTGAAGATTGACGGGCAGTCGAGTTGGCTGATGGAATTTGTGACGCCTGTTTCGCCGCGCCGCCTCGCCTCGGCTTTGCTACTCCACCTCATCGAGACGGCACAAGCAGCCGGCTGTACCCGTCTTACATTTTCGGCGCCGCCAAGATGGCGACACTGGAAGCTCTTGCGCGCCGTCGGTTTCTTGCCGGTGCCCTCCGAGATCTACTTCTCGCCACAGGGCGAGGAGCGGGAGGTCATACAACTCCCCATGTGGCAATGGGTGCCTGGCGACATGGACGACGTGTGACTACGGTTCCCTCGTCAGATATTAGGAACATTCGAGAGGGGGCGAGCTTTTAGCGGTTTTTATTCATCGAATCTCTGGGACATCACACCAGGCCCAATATCTGCCGTACTTTTCGGACCACCAACAGGTAATCCAGATCGCCTCGTAGCATCCCCACGAATTCGGCAAAGCTATCCCTGGGCGCCAGGCCCATCCTGGGAATTCTGAACGGGTCGAAATTGTCGGCGACCACGCTATGGCGAACAGTTACTGCGCTTTCGTAACCGCACTTCCTTACCCAGTCGACGTTCTGCGCGTTGAACAATCCAAAAGGATAGGCGAAGTGTTTACAGGGTGCGCCGACCTGCTGGGTGATTATTTCCTTTGAACGCACCAGCTCTTCCATGCCGATGTCAGGGCGCAACCCTCTCATGTCCAGGTGGTTGCTGAGATGGGATCCTATATTCATTCCCTCGATGCTCATTTCTTGCACCTGGGCCCATGTCACCGTCGGCTCGCCCGGAAAGAATCCTGGAATCGTGTAGAAACGCTCCCCGCGGTCCCTATCGAGGCCGGACGTCGTTACATAAAGGATCGCCGGGAAGCCATAATGGCGAAGAATCGGGTAGGCGTGTTCATACACGCCGGCGTATCCGTCGTCAAATGTTATTGCGCAAGTGAGCGGTGCAGTGGAATGGCGACATTGGCCGTTCAGTATAGCGTCCAGGCTGATGACCCGGGCATGCTCCTTGAGGTAGCTCATTTGAGCCTCGAAGGCGTCCCGGCTGACACAGTGAACCGAGTCGCCGACCGCGTGATACATGAGAACCACGCAGCGGGTTTTCCGGCGGCGGGCGGCGAGCCAGCTTAGAGCACGCAATGCGTTTCGGGCGGCGCGGCGTTTGCGCGAGACCAGCATCTCAGGGGAATCGAGACTGTAAGATTCTTTCCTTCTTGAATCCATCAAGCGGCAGGGGGAGATTCGACGGCATTGTCTGCCATGGCCTGAGCCGCGGAAAAACGCAGGTGTCGTTTCCACGCGGTCTGTGCGCACTGCGTCAACCTCAAGCGACTCACCCTGAAGAAGGCGGCTAGGGTTGGCTCATGGCCGCGATCATCCGCGTGCCATCGGCCGCGAATACCGGCTGGAGTCGACCAGCGCGCCGATCAGCGCGCTCCATTTCGCATCCATGCTCTTCTCGCTGAACTCAAGCTTGACCAGACGACGTGCCTGCGTGCCGAGCGCGCGCCGCTCCGCCTCGTTGCCGGCGAGGCGGACAAGCGCGTGCGCGCATTCCTCCGCGTCGTCCTGCGAGAACAGGTAGCCTGTGCGAGCCGGGATCACTACTTCGAGGACGCCTCCGACGCGGGGCGCCACCAGCGGCAACCCGGCGGCGGCCGCCTCGATCAGCGACAGCGGCCCCGCTTCCATCCGGCTCGCAAGCACCGCTACGTCGGAAGCGGCAAGCCATTGCGACACTTCGTCGCTGTGCCCGAGCCATAGAATTCTGTCGGCTACTCCCAGTTCGTCAGCCAGTCTCCGCAGTTCTTCCGCGTAGGTGCGATGTGCTGGGTCGCTGCCGCCCGCGCAAATCAGGGCAACGCGGATTCCCCGTCGGGCCGCATGGGCGACGGCACGGATCAGGAGCTGGTGATTCTTCACCGGATCGACCCTCGCTACGCAGGTCGCGACCAGATCAGCCGACGGGACCTGGTGCTGCAAGCGAAAGCGCTGCCGCTCGTCGTTGCTCATCGAACACCGGCATATCCGCTCGATATCAACGCCATTGTAGATTACGCGGAGCTGCCGGCGCGCGTACCCTAATGCCTCGAGCTCGTCGCGAATAGCTGTGCTGGGGCAGACCGCGATCGCCCCCGACTGACTCAGCAGACGGACGCCGGCGGATCGCTTCAGGCGACGTGACCGCGAGCTGACCCCCGTGGGAAAGTTGCACATCCACAGCAGGGTCACATTCGTTCCGGTTGTGGCGAGCGCCGCGCGAACCGCCGACGCGTAACCCATTGCGATACAGCCGCACGTGGCCCCAGAGGACAAGAGTTTTCGCAGCGCCCGAAGGTTGCGAACAAGCGAGGGAAGCGTGCGGACCTGAAGTTTCATATCAAAGTCGAAACTGTTCACGTGGTCAAAGCACTCGCGTAGCTCCGCCGCAATCGGCTCTGTCACCCCGAAGACCAAAGCCAGGTCCACTCGCGCCATCGTTCCGGCCAGCCGTGCAAGGTGAGCCAGGACCACCTCGCCGCCGCCCATTAGGCGCGGATCCTCGTGAACAAACAAAAGTCGGGGGCGAGGCGGTTCTTGATCCGCGAGAAGACAATTCGCGGGCTCAAGTCTGACGCTTTCTACACCAGGCATTTCCACAGACGTCTCTGTCAGCCTCCCATGTCCAAAGCTGACGCCGGACTCCGTATAAGACAAAGCGAAGAGGGATGCCCTTGAGAACCGGCGCATCCAGAACTATACGGTGGAAGCGGACGAGAGTCGATTCAAACGTCCTCATCTGAGGTCGATTCCTGAAGCAGAGTGGGAGTAGGACAATCCTGGTCTCGGGCGGCGTTGTGGGCGTCATGCTAGTCGTTTGTCATGTAACGCTCACCTGTTTTACTGTTCACGTCCGAGGAGCATGCTGGCGTGTTTCGACTCGACGGAAAGAACGCGATCGTCACCGGCGCCGGATCGGGAATCGGCCTGGCGATCGCATCGACGTTTGCCCAAAACGGTGCGCGCGTTTTCGCTCTCGATCGCGATTTCAAAGCGGCCGGCGCTGCCGTCGAAAGTATTCGCGCGGCTAGAGGGAAAGCATCGGCGCTCGAATGCGACGTCGCAGTCGCGGCCTCGGTGCAATCCGCCTTCGCGCGTATCGATTCCAGCAGCGACGCGGCGCGCATCGATATCCTGGTCAACAATGCGGGAATCGCCCACATAGGCACGGTTGAGAACACCTCCGAAGAGGACTTCGACCGGATTTATTCGGTCAATGTGAAGGGCATATTTCTATGCTCGCAGGCCGCGGTGCGAAGAATGCTGACGACCGGCGGCGGCGTGATTCTCAACCTCGCGTCGATCGCTTCGCTGATCGGCCTGACCGATCGCTTCGCGTACTCGATGAGCAAGGGCGCGGTGCTGACGATGACCCGATCGATCGCGGTTGACTACGTCAAGCGTGGCATCCGATGCAACTGTATCTGCCCGGCTCGCGTTCACACTCCCTTCGTCGACGGTTATTTACGCACGACATATCCGGGCCGCGAAGCCGAGATGTTCCGCCAATTGTCGGAGTATCAGCCGCTCGGCAGAATGGGCACGCCCGAGGAAGTCGCTGCGCTCGCGCTCTACCTCTGCTCGGACGAAGCGTCCTTCATCACCGGACAGGCGTATCCAATCGACGGCGGCGTGCTCGCATTTTGAAGCTGATGAAACAATACGGCCGCACCATCAATCTGAAAAACGATCCGAAGACGATCGAGCGCTACCTCGAACACCATAGCGCGATCTGGCCGGAGGTCGAGCGCGGGCTCAAATCAATCGGCATCGAGTGGATGCTCATCTACAAGCTCGGCCGGCAGCTCTTCATGTTCATGGAGACGATCGACGAGTTCGATCCCGAGCGCGACTTCGCCCGCTACGAGGCCGCCGATCCGCGCTGTCGCCAGTGGCAGGAGCTGATGGCCTCGATGCAGGAGCCGGTGCCCGACGCGCGGCCGGCCGAATGGTGGGCCGAGATGAAGCTGGTTTTCTCTCTCTGACGCGCGCAGCTACTTCTTCCACTCGCGGCCAGACTGGAAACTCAAACGCGTCGAGGGATTCCGGTAGCATCTCGATACTGAATCCTGCCGCGGCCGGCGGCATGTACCTGGCGCCGCGCACAACGACCGGGTCCTTGAAGTGTTCATGCAGATGGTCGGCGAACTCGATCATCCGGTTGTCGAGACTGCCGCTCACGCAGATGTAATCGATCAGCGAAACGTGCTGCGCATATTCGCATAACCCGATTCCACCCGCATGCGGGCAAACCGGGACCCCGAACTTCGCCGCCAGCAGCAGAACCGCGAGCACTTCGTTGAGTCCCCCGAGACGGCAGTTGTCGAACTGGCAAAAGTCGATCGCATCCGCCCGCATCAGCTGTTTGAACATCACGCGATTGGCCGCGTGCTCTCCGGTAGCAACTCCAATCGGATGGATCGCGCGGCGAATCGTGGCGTGGCCGAGAATATCGTCCGGGCTGGTCGGCTCTTCGATCCACAGCGGGTTGAATCGCGCGAGCGGACGCATGAATTCGATCGCCTCGCCAACGTCCCACGCCTGGTTCGCGTCCATCATCATCGTCGCATCAGAACCGATTTCCTGGCGCACAAGTTCAGCCCGATGCACGTTTGCGGCCGAGTCGCGGCCGACCTTGATCTTGAATCGGGTCCATCCTTGCGCGAGCGCCTCGCGACAGAGCCGCCGCACCTTGTCATCTGGGTATCCCATCCATCCCGCCGACGTGATGTAGGCCGGATAACCCTCTTTTCTCATCTGCGCTTCGCGTGCGGCACGGGTGCTCGATTTGCGGCGCAAAAGCTCGAGCGCCTCGTCGCGACTGAGCACGTCAGTCATGTAACGAAAGTCGACGCACGCGACGAATTGCTCGGGCGTCATGTCGGCGACGAGTTTCCATACGGGCTTGCGCTCGACTTTTGCGTAAAGGTCCCAAACCGCATTGACTATCGCCGCCGTGGCGAGATGTATTGCGCCCTTCTCCGGACCGATCCATCGGAGCTGGCTTTCGTGCACGAGCCGGTCCCAGAAAGCGCCCATATCGGCAACTATCGATTCCAGCGTCGAGCCCACCACGAGATGCTGCAGTGCGCGCACCGCCGCGACGCAGACCTCGTTGCCGCGCCCAAGCGTGAAGGTAATTCCGTGGCCTTCGAGCGTGTCGCGCGCGTCGGTCTTCAGCACCACGTAGGTGGCGGAATAGTCCGGGTCGGTATGCACGGCGTCCGAGCCGGCCAGCGTTCTCGAAGTCGGTGCTCGGATGTCACGGACCGATAGTCCCGATATTGTTCGCGCCATGATCGTTTTTCCTCTGCGGCATGGTAGCATCGCGCGACCGGCGATGACGACCCAATCGCTATTTCCTCCGGCCGATCTGCGCCAGGCCTGGCCCCGTCCGTCGGCGCCGAGACCGATCGTGGTGATCGGCGCAGGCAGCATCGTTCGCGACGCGCATCTGCCGGTCTACAAACGCCTCGGATTCCCAGTGGTTGGAATTTTCGACGTCAATCCCGAAGCCAGCCGCGATAAGGCTCGCGCGTATTCGATTGCACGCGTGTTCGGGTCGATCGATGAAGCGGTGGCGGCGAAGGACGCGATCTTCGATGTCGCGATCCCGCCCGAAAACATCGCCGGGGTCGTGGAACGGTTACCGCCGGGCGCCGCGGTGTTGATTCAAAAGCCGATGGGACGCGATCTCGCCGACGCTCGGCGGATCATGGCGATCTGCCGCGAGCGGCGGCTCGTTGCGGCCATGAATTTCCAACTTCGCTTCGCGCCCAACATGCTCGCGCTTAAGGATGCGCTTGAGCGCGGCCTGCTCGGCGAGCTGCTTGACGTTGAAGTGCGGCTCAATCTGCATACGCCGTGGAATTACTGGGCATTCCTGAAAGGAGTTCCGCGGCTCGAAGTCTTGCTGCATTCGATTCACTACCTCGATTTGATTCGCTCGATGCTGGGTGAACCGCGCGGCGTCTATTGCAAGGGCGTGCGGCATCCCGCGATGCCCGACTACCCTGACGTCCGCACCAGCATCATCCTCGATTACGGCGATACGATCCGATGCAGCCTGACGATGAATCACGCACATACCTTCGGCGCGCGCTTCGGCATGTCGCAGTTGAAGCTGGAAGGCACTGCCGGCGCCGCAATCGCGAAGATGGGAGTGAACCTGAACTATCCGGAGGGCGAGCCGGATACGCTCGAGTTCGCGCGCACGGATTCGGATTGGAGCACGATCGCGCTTCGCGGCTCATGGTTTCTGGAGGCCTTCGAAGGCCCGATGTCGAATCTGCAGAGATTCGTGGCCCGCGAGGATCGGAAACTGGTCTCAAGTGTCGAGGACGCAATCCGCACGATGGCGGTGGTCGAGGCCTGCTACGATTCGAGCGCGCACGGCGCCACGCCGATACAATCGATCGACTAGTCATGGCGGATCTTGAGAGCTATGGCTTCTTCGGTCAACAACGATTTCACGCTGCCGCCTCCCGACGCGATGCCGCGTCTAACTCAGGACGCTAGCGCGGGCGGATAGTCCAGCCGCGGCCCGAGCAGATCACCTCGCCCGCCTGGTTGTAGAAAACGTTGTCATGGACCACGAACAGGCGTTCCTTCCTGATAAAGCGGTCGAGCGCCCGCGCCACCATCCTGACCGTATCCCCAGGACGCGCCGGGACGTGGTAGAACCATGACTGCCCCGCGTTGATCGTTCCCGGCGTGCGCATCCAGTCGTCGTCGGGCGTGCACGCGAACATCAGCATGATATGGACACTCGGAGGCGCGATGAGCCCGCACCAGGGCGATTGCGCGGCGTAATCCTCGTCGAAATAGAGCGGGTTCAAGTCGCCCACCGAACGTGCAAGGCGCTGGATCGCCTCGCTGGTTAACGTGACCGGAAAGGTTCTGCGCAGTTCGCCCGGTACAATCTCATCCCAGGTCTTGCGTTTGTCTGCGTTTTTCCAGAAGTCGCGTTCGAAGGCGGACGGATCGAAAACGCTCTCCGTGCGGGTCGGTGCGCGGCTTGCGCCGCTCACGCGGGCGGCCGGCCCGCGACCTTCTGCCGCTAAGCTCGGCGTCCCGCGAAACTCCGCCATCGCATCGCCCGTGGCAGTGGTCTCGCCGCGATGGTTCTTGACCTCGACTTCGAACTGGAGCCAGCGGCCCTTGTCGGTCGCGACTTTTGCCGAGACGCGTGCATGCGCGGCGATCGTGTCGCCCACGCGCACCGGCCTTAGCCATCGCGTTTCGAGCCGCCGATGGATGGCGCCGCGTGAACCGAGCCAGTCGGTCATGGTGCGCGTGATGAGGGCGAAGGTCATCATCCCATGCGCGATGATCCCGCCGAACCGGGTCTTGCCGAAGGTTGTCTCCATGTATTTGTCGTCGAGATGGAGCGGGTTGAAGTCGAGCGAGGCCTCCGCGAACTCGCGGATACTCTCGCGGGTGACCTCTAGCCTGGGCCCGCTTACGGCCTCACCTGGCGCGATTCGATCCCAAACGTCGTGACTGGTCATCGTCTTTCCTGCTTGTGGTTATACCGGCGGCGCCAAGGTTCTCATCGCCAGATGCGAAACCGGCCTGTCCCTGCGCCGCTGCAAAACTCCAGGACCAGAACCGGTTAAAGCCTCGCAGAGGAAGGCCGTTCGGTCTACAGGCGAGTTGAAACGCGATGGACTGCACCCCGTGGGGTGAACAGGGAATTTGCTTCGAGCAACAGCGAAGCCGCATTCCGGACCTTCTAGCAGTAACAATGCCCGTGTAGTATCAATCACCCGAATCGGAAAGGAGCAGAGCCCATGGGCGCCACCAACAAGCACATTCAACCCGGCTACACGACAATCACGCCGTATCTTTACGCGAGGCTCGACCTTGCAGATTTCCTCAAGAATGCTTTCGGCGCAGAGGTGACGCATACTCCGACGCCCGATGCCGAGGGGCAATTTCATGCCGAGGCCAAAGTCGGCGACGCGCACGTGCTGTTTGGAAACGGCTATTTTTCCGACCCCTCGATGGCAGCCGCGATCTATATCTACGTTCCCGATGTCGATGCGACCTACAAACGCGCGGTGAGCCTTGGCGCCAAGGCGATCAGAGAGCCAGCCGATATGACCTGGGGCGACCGCGTCGGAGGCGTTAAGGATACCTCCGGCAACACGTGGTGGATTGCGACAAATAAGAAGTGAGCGGACCGAGGCGCGGGCACAACGCCGTCATAGGGCTGACATTTCGAACTTGTCAGCGACGCCGCGAGCCGTCAGGGTGACCCATTGCGTCTCGGTTCGCACGGACCAGGTTTTGAGCAGCGACAAGGAACCACAACCCAGCGGGCATTCCCACAAAAGTAACGATGCCACGGCCGTTTGGTGGAGGTTTCCAGGTCCGCACCTGCTGCGCCGTGAACCCTTCGCGCGGCAGCGGTCGTCGAAGCCATTCATCGTCAAAATCCCCATGAGGCTGCCATACGCCGAGCCGCGTTTCCGACACCGGATTCGTGCAGCCTTGGCAATCGCGTTTCTCTCGATTGTCGCCGCCGTCCTTCTGTCTGCGTGCGCCAATCCCGATCCCGCCAAAAACCTCGTCCGCAACGGCGACCTCTCCTCCGGCAGCGATGGTCTGCCGCTCCATTGGAGTCCGGACCGACCCACTTCCAGTTCGATTTTACGATGGCATCCGCCGGGGGCGGAACCGGGAGAGCTGGAGATCGAAAACGTCACGCCAACGGCTGCAAAGTGGGATCAATTGCTACTTTTGCGCCCCGGTTGGTACCACGTTGCGGCCGATATACGTACTGAAAAAGTCTCGCGAGGTTACGCCGGCATCGCACTCCTACAATCGAGCGGAACAAGCGCCACGCTTGTGCGCCTGAGCGGTACCAGCCCCTGGACGCATTTAGGGTTTAATCTGCGAGAGCAGCAATGGGGGGGGACACTTGAGATCCGCTGCGAACTTGGCCCGCTTGTCGTCGGCCACTCCTGGTTCCGAAACATTCAAGTGCTGCCGATCTCCGCTCCTACCGCCGATGAACCCGTGATCGATCTCGATCCGTTAGGTCCGGCCCGAATGCCCCCGCCGCGGTCGCCGCCAAAAACCGGGAAGCTGCTTGGCGTTGGCTGTGGGCTGCTACTGCTTCTTTTGCTCGGATGGGGACTTTTCGAGTTATGGCGACCCGCGTTGAATAGCAGGACCGTGGTTGTGATCGGAGTGAGCGTGGCCCTGCTAATGACGGCGGTGGAATTAGCGTCTGTTGCACACTATGACGGCTTGCACTGGGACATCAGGTCTTTTGCCGCGCGTGCGATCCAAATGGCCTATCGCGGCCCAGCAAATTACTACGACCCGCGGCTCGGAGACGATTTCTATCCTCCCGCTATCGCGTACGACCAATGGCTGGTTGGATGGCTTGGAACGATTCTTATGCCCGGTGTCGCCGGGTTTCGCGTACTCATGCAGGTTCCTCCGATCATTTGCAGTGTTCTTCTGGCGCTAACGATCTTCTTCGTCGCGCTCCGGACCGACACGGTCCAACGCGCTGTCATATTGATGCTCTTGTATGTACTCAATCCTGGATTGTTCTACGACGTCGCGGTCTGGGCGCAGAACGATTCAATGTACGCGCTTCCGATGTTTCTCTCATTTGTACTTGTCTTGCGCGGGCGCCCGGCGCTCGGATGGGCACTCGCGGCGCTGGCCATCTTGGTTAAGCCACAACCGGTCGCGCTGCTGCCGGTGCTCGGGCTGATTACTCTGCTGAGACAAGGTCCGTTGCAATGGACGTTCAGTCTCGCGGCTGTCGCGGCAGTGATCGTGATTGGATTCCTGCCGTTTCAACTGAACCATCACATCACATTGGTGCCGGACGTGTACGCTCAAATTGGAGAGCGCTTTCGGAGCGCATCTTCGCGGGCGTTTAATTTCCCGGCGCTGGTCTTTGGAATGGATGTACCAGACAGCGTCAGGGTTGCTGGCGTTTCCTATTTCGTGCTTGGCGGCTTCCTGGTGCTCGCAACCTACGTCTTTGTGGCGCGGCTGCTATTGCAGCACGCCGGAGATCGCGCTGCTACACTCGCCGCGTTCATCGGCGTGCTCGGGTTTTTCCTGTTCGCTCCGCGGATGCACGAACGGTACGGGTACGCCGCGCTGGTGTTCTTGATTCCGATCGCGCTTGAATCGCCACTTTTGATGACTGCTCTCCTGCTGCTCAGCGCGGCGTTTTACTCCAACCTGCTGTACGGAATGGGTGGGATTGAAGAGCTGCGTTTCGGAGCCAGTAGGCCCTGGATCGTGATCTGCGGAGCACTTCTGAATCTGACCGTCTTCGCCGCTTCGGTCTGGTACGCCTCCTACAGGCTCCCTGCCCTAGGCTCAGTCGGATCCGCTTCCGAGGAGCGAAGCGAAACTGCGCCATCTGCTCCAGCGACCGAACAGTGAGCAGATCAGGAGCGCTCCACTGATATGGCCGGTCTCTGATGTCAAAGGTCGTGCAGACGCTGTAGTCGCGCAACAGAAAGTCGCGCTATATACGCGCTGATGGCCTTCTTAGGGGTTAAATGCACTTGTCGTCTTTAACCTGTATACAGCGTTGTAGCGGCTGGCGAGAGCCGGTCGCGGTCGCGACGGTGTCGCTCGCGCTCGGCTTTCTCTTCACCTACCCCCTCCTGACGGCTCTATGGGTACCGAGTGGTTTCTCCGTGGATTGGGACCAGCATCTGGCTTTTTCATGGGTGCAGTACGACACCATATGGCGTTTTCATCAGATCCCACTGTGGAACCCTTACAAGTGCGGCGGAATCCCGGGGCTCGGGAATCCGCAGGATCGGATCCTGACGCCCTTTACGCTGCTACATCTCCTCGCCGGACCAATCGCGGGTCTTTATCTCGAAGTGCCCCTGCACTTCGCGGTAGCTTGGTCGGGCGGTTACCTGCTCGCGCGTGTCCTCGGGGTAAGCCGGCTTGCGGCGATTGGCGCTGCGACGGTCTTCCCTGCGAGCTCCTGGTACGCGCTTCACGCAACGGCCGGACACGCCGATCTCCTCGCATTCACACTACTGCCATGGGTCCTGGTGCCTGCGCTGCTCGCCGCTGAGTGCCGCCGTCTTTCATACACCGCGCTGAGCGGCGCGGCGCTCGCCCTCACGTTCTTGGATGGCAATCCTTATCCAACCATCTATGCGTCTCTCCTAATGGCCGCGGTTTTAGCAGCATGGGCGCTCTACCGGCGAAGCGCGTGGCCGCTCCTGGTGTTCGGGCTCGCGCTCGTCTTCGGCGTGGGATTCATGGCGCCGAAGTTGCTACCCGCCATCGATTTCATGCGCGCACATCCCCGTCCGATTCTGCACCCCGAAGTGAACGACTACCGGGTGCTCGGTCAGCTGCTTTGGTCGCGCAACCAGGACTTCTGGCTCTGGCCGGAGGTGAAATGGAAATGGGGTTTCTGGGAATCAGGCGCTTACGCCGGATTGTTTATCGTGCCCGCGATCATCGGCGCGCTTGTCGGGGGCGCCGCCGTACTGGTGTGGCTCTTTGCAGGCGCGTGCATGCTGCTCATCTGGATGGGTTCTCATGGTCCGTTCTCGCCATGGGAGATACTGCATCATCTACCGGTCTTTTCCATTATGCGTGTTCCTTCACGCGCGATAATACCATTCACGCTCACGTTGGCGGTGATGACGGGGTTCGGGCTTGATTGGATAATAAAGCGTACGCGACGATTCGGCCCCGCGATCGCGCTCATCCTGATCGCGGTCGCGACTGTCGATTGTCTCCTGGTGGTAACGCCGAACTATTGGTACGTGGTCAGCAAACCAGAGTCAGACGTACAACCGCTGCCCAGCGACGGCTTCCACCAGCTGTCTAGCGCGGTGCCCCATCACGAACTCAACTACGCGCGGCACAACGCGGGCGTAAAGGATTGCTACGAGTTCACGAAAAAATTCCCGACCGCAATCAAGGGCTACGACCAAATCTACTACCAGGGCGAGCAGTACATCATCGGGCCGGGTACAGCGCGGCTCGAGCAGTGGACCCCGAATGCCCTCGAATACGATGTCGATGCGGCGTCACCCAGCGACCTGGTGATTGTGAATCAAAACTACGACCAGTCGTGGCGGCTCGCCAGGGGAACGGGTCAGGTATTCGACTTCGGCGTTCTTCCTCCCGGCAAGATCCCGGGATTGCCCGGTTTCCCCGGGCTGCTGGCGGTGCAGGTTCCCGCCGGGCACCAGCGCATGGAACTCCGCTACCGACCCGCTTCAGTGATCGCAGGAACCGCGATCGCCGTGATTACGCTTCTTGTGTCGCTGGCCTTGTGGTTCGTGGAACGCCGCAGAGCGATCGGGACCCTGACGCCCGGTCGCTGAATTCCGCTTGTCAGCAGGCCAGCAGGAGCCGGTAGTAGCGGGCGTGTTTGATCAGCCGTCCGCCGGTTTTCACCAACCGCTGTTGTAAGCTGGTCAGCGTCGGAGGTCACTCGCGCGCCCTGGAAGTCGACCCGCAGAGAGCCGTTGAACGAGAGCTGAGAGGACCGGTTCCCTCGTCGCAACAGCCTCATTACCGGTACCCAAATTCATGCAGAGCTTTCGCCGCAGCCGCCTCGATCGCCTTGGCAAGTTCGTCGTCGGCCGCGGTCCGCCATCTTCCAATAGTCGGGGGAGGACGCACCTCGGCAGCCGCGGCAGAAATGCCGGTTCGCGGCGCCCTGACAAAGTCGAGGATCCGCTCAATCGTGTCGTACGGATCCCCACACAACGACTCGTACTTGACCAGCAGGTAGTCGGGGCCCATCTGTTCGCCGTAACTGGCAACCTCCAGATTGGCGATTTTCCACAGCGCCGCCATTTGGACCGGTTGAGGAGCCAAGGCCCATTGCGCTCCAAGGACCGCCGCGCCGTGCTTGCGCCATTGGTGATGGTTCTGTGAAAAGGCCATATCTCTTCCGTCGCGAATCACGTGGATGAACTTGATGCGGGGAAATTTCGCGCGAAAAAAAGGCAGCAGATAGATGCTGCGCGGCTCCTTCCACCCCCATGGCGCTTGTGGGGAATCAATCGCCGTGCGATGGCGGCCGATGCATTGGTCAAACTCCCGCGCCATGCGATCGCTTTCCTCCTCGTCGAGCGGCACTTCGTTACGCCGAATGAATCGGTTAATCCAGCGATCGTAAAACTCTACGAACTCCATCGCATCTTCGCATTCATTGAGGTTGCGTCCCATGAAATAACCGCCATGGCGCAGGATTTTCACCACCACGCGTGTGCCGGATCCTCCGATTGCTCCGATCACGACTGGTCGATCTATGGAAGACGATTGGTGGCCTGCGCGCGTCCCCGCGAGGATCATTGAACTGAGCCGGCGAGCCGTTTTCACAAGCATCGGAATGTAATGGTAGCAGAAGGCGGAATAAGGTGAACCATCCCGACGCTATTCAATCAACCGAGGTTAACTCTCGGGTTAATACTGATGCTCGCGGTTAAGATCGTCTCTAGCCTTATCGCCCGCCAGTTTGATATGAGGATCGACGGTTTAAACGAGTGACCGAAACAAGTTTCTAAAAGGAGCCAGAGATGAAAACAAAGATCGCTGCGAGAATCGTCTTGATGATGTTCTCGTTTTGCGCGCTATCTTCGGTGGCGCATGCCCAGGCGACCCGGACTTGGGTATCGGGCGTCGGCGACGATGCGAATCCATGCAGCCGCACCGCTCCCTGCAAGACCTTTGCGGGCGCGATTTCAAAAACTGCAACCGGCGGCGAAATCGACGTCCTGGATCCCGGCGGCTTCGGCGCACTCACTATCACCAAGTCGATTTCGATCGAGGCCGAGGGCGTGATCGCGGGGGTGCTGGTTTCGGGAACTAACGGTATCGTGGTCAATACGCCGAGCGGCAGCTTGGTTACGCTGCGCGGGTTAACGATTGAGGGTCTCGGTACCGGACTGACCGGTATTTCGTTCACTCAGGCGGGAACGCTGCACATTGAACATTGCTATATCAACCACTTTACCCAGAACGGCATCGCCTTCACGCCCACCGCGCCCGGCCAGTTGTTCGTCAGCGACACGATCACGCAAAACAACACGCTCAATGGAGTGTTCGTCGCGCCTTCATCATTTCCCGGCACCACCGCCGCGGTTACCATAACCACCACGCTCTCCAAGAACAACCAAAATACCGGAATGATCTTTGAGGACGGCACGACCGCGACGGTTACCAACAGTGCCGCTTCCTCGAACACGTTCAACGGGTTCACCACGATCTCGAATGTTTCCGCGGTTTCCATGACCGTCGAGAATTCGACCGCGGACAATAATGGCAGCCACGGAATCAGGTCGGACGGAACCGACTCGACGGTGTATATCGCGGGTGATACGGTTACCGGCAACGCCATCGGACTCAACGCCTCCGGAGGTGCGCTCGTTTCCTTCGGCAACAACTACGTCACGGGTAACACTCCCAGCGACGGCGCTCCGACCTCGACCGTCTCGCCGATCTGATCTCTGGCAACTTCGATCGTTTTTGGGCGCGGGCTTCGCGATTGCGAAGCCCGCACCTGGCTTGGATTGCGGCTGCCCCAGAGTAGGCCTGTGAGTAGCGGACTGGTGAACGAGCGCGGCGAAATCATCGCCCGCTATCCAAGCGCACCGTTCGTATGAGTGACCATCATCGTCCTACGATGGACACGTCGGCCGTAGTTCGGCCTTCACAAGGGTTTGATCCGACCTTCGTAGCTATCGAGGACGGTGCTCAAAGGCCCCCACATTTTGACTTCGCCATGTTCGAGCCAAAGCCCCCGATCACATAGCTCACGCAGGATCGCCGTGCTGTGTGAAACGCAGACCAGGGTCTTGCCCGCACTCTTTAAACGCCTGATCTCGCCGCTACATTTGCGCTGGAATTCCTGATCCCCGACCGAAAGCACTTCGTCGACTATTAGGATGTCGGGATTGAGCCGCACCGCTACGGAGAAGGCCAACCGCAAAATCATCCCACTTGAATAGGTACGCAGCGGCTCATCGATGAAGTCCTTGATCCCCGAGAACTCAACTATCGAATCGAATTGCTGGTAGGTCTTCCTGCGCGAGAACCCCAGCAACGACGCATTCAGGACCAAATTTTCCGCGCCCGTCAGATCGGGATGAAAGCCGGCACCGAGTTCCAACACCGCCGCCATCGTTCCACGCACCGCTACCCGCCCGGAATCGGGAACCGAGACGCCGGTAACAAGCCGCAGCAGAGTGCTCTTTCCGGCCCCGTTTGCGCCCACCACCGCGAGGCTTTCCCCGCTGCGCAACTCGAACGATACCTCCTTGAGCGCCGGGAACCGGTCCGCCGGAACGCGCGTGATCCACGCGGTCAGTCGATGCCGCAGCAGCGAGCGGCTCGCATTGCGCAAGTAGCTCTTGTTGACGCTCTCGAAGCTGATCACACAATCGGCAGGTTTCAACCTGCCGAGTCCATCCTGGTGCTCGTAATTGTCCGCTGGGATTGCAGCTTCCTCAAGCTTACTTTGGGTGGCCATCTCTTACAGGTAATCCGCGAAGTCGCGCTCCAGCCACCTGAATACCACGAACCCCATCGCGAGCAGGATTATCGAAACCACGCTCATTGGCACGAGCAAATTCGCAGATGGCGAGACCCCATCGATTAGCACCCGGCGTCCCGCCACCGCGACCGCCGCAATCGGATTGAGCATGAACAATTGCTGGTAGCGGCGAGGAACCATCTCGAGAGAATAAAACACCGGCACTACCCAGAACATTACCAGCCCCGAAGCCTCCACCAGATAACGAACGTCCCGGTAGTAGATATCGAGCGCCGCCGTCATCAGCGACAATCCACATAGGAATACAACTTCCATCCCCCAAATCGCGGGCAACCAGAGCCAGTAGCGATTGACCTTGTGCCCGAATATCAGCAGGAGCAATATCAGCAAGGCGATTTGAATAAGGAAGTGAAGCGAGCTCGAGAGCACCGACGCGATTGGAAAGACCGCGCGTGGGCATTGGACTCGCTTGATCAAGGTGGCGTTTTCCAGCAACGAGGTCGAGCCGGCATTCGAGGCCAGGCTGTAGAAGTTAAATGGGACCAAGGCGCAAAGCGCGAATAAGGCGAAATGGTGGATGGGATTATTGAAAATGCGCGTGAACACAAAGGTCAAAATGCCCATCATGAGCAGCGGATTGACCACCGACCAGGCAATTCCTAGCGACATATTTCGGTAACGAATCCGAAAGTCCTTGAGCACCAGATTCTGAATCAGGAAGATGAGATTGCTATTCAGCATGCCACTTGCGTCTGCCGCATCGCGATGCAGAATCTTAACTACAACCGTGCCGGGTATCTACCCGCGAAGGCGGCTGCTCATTTCTAACCGGTCGGCTTGGTCCAGACGCGTCGATCGAATGTAAATGGATATTTCCCGGCTATCGATGCCCCTCGCTGCCGCCCTCGGCAGAGTGACCTCGAATGACCACTGAATCCTCCGCGCGCCCGCTCAGAATCGGCATTGTCACGGATTCGATGCACGAGCGGATCGTCAACGGCGAAGTCCGAATCGCCAATGGAGGCGTCGGCGTCTATATCTATCACCTCATCCGGCACTTGCTGACAGTGGATTCCGTCAACGAGTACTTCCTGATTCGATTCGGTCGTGGCTTCCTCGACGTTTATCAGAATCCCCGCGCACACAACGTCTTCATGCCCGCCCGGAAGATCGATCGAGCGCTGGCCCTGCTGGGCGGTCCTTATTCGCGGCCGGTCCGCGAGTTCAATCTGGATCTGATTCACTTCCCGAACCTGTTCGGCGGCTCCTCGCTGCCCGTATCGATAAGACAGGTCGTGACGCTGCAGGATCTGACGCCGCTGCTGTTCCCCTCAATGCACCCGCGCCATCGCGTCTGGGCCAGTCGCATTCTGACGCGCCGGACGCTAAGGCGCGCCAATCGCATAATCGTGCCATCGCGCGCTACGGGGCGCGATCTGGTGGCGGCCAACCTCGCGTCCGACGATAGAATCGTGTGCATCCCGCATGGCATCAATCCCATATTCCAACCGACCGAAGCGACTTCGGAGTTAGCAGGGCGCCATCAGATCACTAACCCGTTCATTCTGACGGTGGGGGTTTTGGAGCCTCGGAAGAACCATCCGATGCTGCTCGAGGTGATTCGCGCCCTGCATCGGCGCGGGCATCGTCTGGAGCTGATCATCATCGGCCGCCCGGGTTGGCGATGGAAGAACCCGCTAACGATGGCGAAGTATCGGGACCTGCGACCGTGGGTGAAGGTGCTAACCGATGTGCCAGACCGCGATCTGGTGGAGTTTTACAACCGCGCCGAGCTCTTCATTTATCCCTCGTTATACGAGGGATTCGGCCTCCCGATCCTGGAGGCAATGGCGTGCGGGACGCCGGTGATCGCGTCGAGCGTCTCCTCGATGCCGGAAGTCGGTGGCCCGGCGGCGCTGCTTGCGGACCCTGCCGATCCTCGAGAGTTTGTATCGCAGGCGTTGCGGCTGCTCGAAGACAAAGATATGCGCCGACAGGTTGTTGATGCGGGCCTAAGGCATGCCCACCAATTCACTTGGGCGGCCGCAGCGCGTGCGACCTTGGCGGTGTATCGAAGTGTTTGTGACTCCGCGCCGGAAAACGCTCTACCCGGACCACCGCAATCGCGAGCCCAATGACCATTGCTAGCATCCGCTAGTGCTAGTGATCGTCCGATAGGTCTCCTCGATTTGAGCCATCGAAGCCTCGATGCCGATTCCCTCGGCTTGTTGGCGAAACCAGCCATAGGTGCGTGAAACGAGTTCCGGACCTGCACGATGAATTTTGAGGATTTGATCCGCAAGCATTGACGGCTCCCCGCTCGACGAAACGAACCCATTCACGTTTTCAACGATCAAACTGGTCGCTGCGTTGTCGGGGCCTTGGACCACTATCGCGGGAGTGCCCCGAGCGATCGCCTCGATTACTACCGTGCCGTAGCCCTCCCGCTGCGACGGAAGTATCAGGCACATGGCGCGGCCGATCGCGTCCTCGACTTCACGCCACGGAACGATTCCCTGACAGCGAACGACCTCTTCGAGTCCTAACCGGTTAACCTCTTCTATCACCCTCGAGCGTTCTGGACCGTCGCCAAAAATCAGCGCCCGAAGGCCGGGAATCTGCTGCCGCGCCAGATCGATGGCCGCCGGAATCGCGGTCACATGTTTTTCAGGAATGTGCCGCCCGGCGAAGACCACCAGCGGCTCTCTTTGAAGCTGGAGCTGGCTTGTCGGCGCCGGCGCGTCAGTCGATAGTCCCTTGAGAATCACCAACCTGTTTCGGTAGCCTCTCTGACGCAGCGATTTCGCACTCAGTTCGGAGAGCGTAAACGCGGTCGTCGTCAGCCGAATGCAGAGGGTTTGCACGGCCGCCCCGATTCGTCCGCCGATTCTTCCCAGATAGCTCTGCCAGTATTCGTCCGACCACACTTCGATCCAGTCGGTCACGATTGGGGGTCCGCCGAGCACGCGAACCATCGCGCAGGAGACCATCGGGAAGTAGGGGAAACTGCAAGTCTGTACGATGTCGTAGCGATGACGGTTGCGGAGCAGATGAGCCAATACGCCCATACCGAAACGAAGCGGCGGCAAGATGCGCCGCCGGCCAGACGCGGCGTACAAATCCCGCCCGCAATTCAGCGCGACCAACTCCACGCCTTCGGGCGTGTCCGGCGACTGATCGGCGCTCCATTGTGTGCGCGTTAGATAGGTAACTTCGTGGTTGCGTGCCAAGCGCCCGGCTACGTCGCGATAGAACCGCTCGAAGCCGCCAATGGTGTGCGGATAGAGGCAATCGTACACGAAAAGGATGCGCAACGGAGTCAATCGGAACCGCGCGCGGGGCCCATATCATCGAGCGCTTCGGCCACGATCGGCGCAGCGTCATCCGCATCGGACGGGAACATGCCGAGCAGGCTCAGGAAGAACGATGCAAAATTGATCTGCGCGCCGATGATCATCAGCGTCGAGGCCTGGGTTGCTGGACGGATCGCATTGAGCTCGCCCATCCCGCTGCGCAGCCATCCGATCAGGATTCTCGCGTCCACCACGAATCCGGCCAGCAACAGTACAGTCCCCAGAACGAGGCCGCGCTCAAGGCTGAAGTGGCGGCGGAAGACTTCGAGCATGCGATCGGGTGAGTACAGCCGCGCAGCATGACAGTAAGCCTTGGCGAACAGGCCGGTCATCACCGCCTGCGAGCCGAGAATCGTTAGCAGACTGCCAAGGATCATGTAGTGATAGTCGAATCGCACGTCGGCGACTGCTGCCGGACCAGGGCCGAGCAATACCAGCGGAATCAGGCCGAGCAGCATGCAAGCCGCTCCGGGAATCACGAATAGATAGTTGGGAGACAGCAGCAGCATGTAGCGCAGATGGCGCCATCCGTCGCGAAATGCTCTTAGGTGCGGTCCATGACTGATTCTGCCGTCGGGACGCAGTATGATGGGGACCTCGGAGATGCGCAGCCCGGCCAGCAGGCCCTTGATCACCATCTCCGAAGCGAGCTCCATCCCGCCCGAGGTCAGCCGCATTCGCTGAAAGGCGTCCCTGCTGAAGGCGCGCATCCCACAATGAGGGTCGGAGACGCGGCCGCGAA
>JBEKWX010000019.1:0-20696 GCA_049512675.1 Terriglobales bacterium
GTGACAGGCGCGTGTTTTGCCGATTTGGGGCACGAAGTTGTCCTGGTCGATAACGACGAAAAGAAAATCGACGCCCTCAGGAAATGTGAGGTGCCGATTCATGAGAGGTTTTTACCCGAGTTGCTGACTCGGCATCGGGGCGAGCGCATCAAATTTTCCGGCGACTTGCAGACGGCGACACGGGAGAGCGAGGCTGTGTTCATCGCGGTCGGAACGCCGCCGACCGAAAGCGGCGACGCTGATCTGTCCTACGTGGAGTCGGTGGCACGGGAAATCTCCGGCGGCGTGGACGAATACAAAGTGGTGGTGGAGAAGAGCACGGTTCCGGTGTATACGAGCCAGTGGATCCGGACCATCATGATGCGGGACGGGGCCGATCCGTCGCACTTCGATGTGGCTTCGAATCCGGAATTTCTGCGAGAGGGAACGGGGGTTACGGATTTTCTCTATCCCGACCGCATCGTGGTGGGAGTGGAGAGCGAGCGGGCCGCGGAGGTGATGCGCCAGCTGTACGGACCGCTTACCAGCGGATGGTATTACGGGCGCGGGGATGCGATTCCTCGTCCCGAAGCAGCCTCCGATAAAGCGCCGCCGCGGCTGATCGTCACCAGCACGCAGAGCGCGGAACTGATCAAGCACGCTTCCAACGCATTTTTGGCGATGAAGATTTCTTTTATCAATGCGGTGGCGTCGATCTGCGAATCGGTGGGAGCGGACGTGCAGCAAGTGTGCGATGGGATGGGGACGGATTCGCGGATCGGGCCGCGATTCTTGAATCCCGGGATCGGGTATGGAGGGTCGTGCTTTCCAAAGGATCTGATGGCGTTCCGGGCGGTCGCAAAGGAGAACGGATACGACTTCCGGCTGTTGGAAGAAGTGATTCGTATTAATGAAGATCAGCGGCGCCGGTTTTTGCGCAAGGTGCGGGGCGTGCTGTGGACTTTCCGGGGCAAGCGACTGGGCGTGCTCGGGCTCGCGTTCAAGGGCGGGACTGACGATATTCGGGAGTCTCCGGCGATGCTGCTGGTGCAGGAACTGCTGCGGGAGGGCTGCCGTATTTGCGCCTACGATCCGGCGGCGATGGAGCGGGCGAAAGAAGTATTGAAATCGGGCGTCGAGTTCGCGGCGGATGCGTATGAGGCGGCGACGGGCGCGGACGCGCTGCTGATTCTGACGGAGTGGGAAGAGTTTGCGGCGCTTGATCTGGATCGTCTGCGCACGCTGGTGAAGTATCCGATCGTGCTGGATGGGCGGAACCTGTATGATCCGGCGCTGATGGTGGAGCACGGGTTCTCTTATTACAGCGTGGGCCGTCCCGCGGCGTTGACGGAGGAGTTGACGGCGGGGATGCGCGGGAAGAAAGGCGAGCGCGCCTGAAATCGTGAATGCGCAACTCATGAACACACGAGCCGTGAACATAAAACGTGCGCTGGTCACAGGAGGGGCGGGCTTTCTGGGATCGCATTTGTGCGATGGGCTGCTGGGCGAGGGCTATTCGGTTGTTGCGGCGGACAATCTGCTGACGGGGAGCCTGGCGAACGTTGAGCATCTGCGGAACGACTCGCGATTTGAATTTGTGGAGAAAGATGTTTGCTATCCCGCCGACTGGGGCAGGTTGGATTACGTGTTTCACTTCGCGAGCCCGGCGAGCCCGGTCGATTATGCCGAACACGGGATCGAAACCCTGCGGGTGGGATCGTATGGAACGTTTGAGGCGTTGGAAGTGGCGCGGCGGTGCGGCGCAAAGTTCATGATGGCATCGACATCGGAGTGCTACGGGGATCCGATGGTACATCCGCAGACCGAGACGTATTGGGGCCATGTGAATCCGATCGGGCCCCGGTCGGTGTATGACGAAGCGAAGCGGTTTTCCGAAGCGGTGACCATGGCGTATCACCGTTATCACAATGTGGACACGCGGATTTTGCGCATCTTTAATACGTATGGGCCAAGGATGCAGGTCAACGACGGGCGGGTAATTCCGAATTTTATGTGGCAGGCACTGCGGGGAGAAAATCTTACGGTGTATGGCGACGGCAGCCAGACGCGCAGCTTCTGCTACGTGAGCGATGAGGTGGATGGGATTCTCAGACTGGCGCGATGTTCGGAGTCGGAGCATGGGCCGGTTAATATTGGGAATCCGACGGAGTTCACGATTCTGGAGTGCGCCCGGAAAGTGATTGCGACGACGGGCTCGGCGAGCCAGATCAAGTTCGAAGCACTACCGCAGGATGACCCAAAGCAGCGATGTCCGGATATTTCGAAAGCAAAGAGGCTGCTCGGATGGGAACCGAAAGTGGAGTTGGAAACCGGGCTGAAGCTTTCACTGGAATATTTTCGGCGGGCAGTGGCGAAGAAAAAGCAGCCAGCGTAGTGGGAGCGGCGCCCGGAGTGTCTGTCATACTGCAAACCGCAAACCCAAGTGGAATGAAAACTCGCGCTCAGCGGATTTGTTCGTCCAGCGCGGGACCAGTGGAGAGAACTGCGAGCAGGCGCAGAATTTCTTCACGCTCGCCGGAATCGCGGAACGTGAAGCGCACGCCCATGCCAAAACCGGGATGGGTAGCCAGCACCTGCCCCCTGATTCTCAATTTCGTGTCGGCAGTGCGGACCAGAATCTCTACGCCCGACTGCCCGGAGAGTGGCGATGGCATTTCAACATAGCAACCGCCCTCGCTGATATCGGACAGGTTGCAGCGATTAGGGACCGTGGTGCCGAGGCTGTAGACCTCCGCTCCCAGTTTGCAGGCGAAACGCTGCTCTCCGCGGCGGTTGCCGGCATTGGAGAGTTGTCTGGAATCTGTTGACTCGGACCTCAGCCCGCGCTCGGAGCGAGACCCGGTCGCGGAGGACTGAGCCTTAGAGGCCCGGCCTGGGGACGGCTGAGCCGTCAATCCGGTTGCCGGGCGGCCACCATTCTGCTGAAGCCAAGTCTGCATGAGGCGGCGCGAAGCCTGGGGCACGTCCAGGAAACGGATTCCGGTGCGGCCGCTCGAGTCCTGCCAAGCCACCTCACCCGACAAGCGAACCAGTTGTTGCTGACCGGGAAGAGCGAACTCGAAATAAACCTTGCTCGCGGACGGAAGGCGATTGGCGGTGTGGAACGAAGTTCCGCCGTCGCTGAGATCGGTCAAGACGGTGTTCAGTTCGGGCGCTCCAGGAAAAGCGATGTCAGCGGTCGCATGGACCGGCGTGCGTGGCGCGCGGCGGCGTTCGCGGCGCATGAGCCCGCGAGCAGCGCGCAAACTAATGCGGGTGCGCTCGGAAGTGAGCGGGCGATAGAGAACAAAGTTGGCGCCGAGCCCGAACACGGGTCGGGCGTTGAACTCGCTATCGACGACGGCAATCAGCATGCTGGCGCGGTTTTTGGCGGACTGACGCAAGCGCGCCAGGAATTCCTCGGAACTCTGATCGGCGCGATAATCGAGGACAATAGCATCGAAGCGCTGGCTGTCGAGCAGTTCTAATCCGCGGAAGATCGAAGGCGTATGCTCGACCACCATCCCCATTTCGGACAGGATGAGCGTGAGCAGGCTGGCCGAGTCCTGATCCGGGCACACCACGAGGGCGCGTAGATCCATAGTAACAACATGGTAAGAGAGAGTCGGTGTCAACGACAAGTTACCAGTGTCACGGGTGGGGTGCAATTTAGACTTTCCTTCTTAATGGTCTTGTTCTCAGTTCTCCTCTCGCTCAGTTCTCTTCTCGCTTTTGATACTTTAGTCATCTTTCGGTTTCCTTTTGGGGGCATCAGTTGTCCGGACGTTGGTGGGATTTTCCCTGAGCGCAGGCCTTCAATTGCAGACTCAATCCCGAACTGTGCGTGGGCGCGGCGAAACCACGCGTGCTTGGCAAACGAGCGCCGCATGGCACGATCGTAACTCCCATGGAATTACTTACTAAAAGACAGTGTACGAAAGGCCGGTGTACCCCGGTACTTTGACGTACCAGGGAACAGTTCCTACCATCGAGTTAGTCAGACCTGTGTCGATACGGCGATCCGAAAAGGGTCGCGGGAGATACCGGGCTGACGAATCACAGTTATACAAGTTTGCTGTGACGATTTTGTTTTACGGAACGGGGAGCCTCGGGAACGGCAAATGCTTATGAGAAGCCTGGAAACAAATGTGTCGCATGGCAGGCGTCGGGAGAGCGGCTTCAGCTTGCTGGAAATGACAGCGGTGATGGCGATTGCCATCATCATGGCGGTAGTCTCGGTCGTCACCCTCACGTCGCTTCTGAATCAGCAGCATATTACCAATGCATATAACACGACGATAGCGGCGATGCGCCAGGCGCGCGACAACGCAGTGTCGCAGCGGACCTCATACTCGGTAACTTTTTCAAACACGGTCTCCCCTAACACGATCACGGTGGCGCTCGCGTCGGCAGCATTTCAAAACGATCAAAATACGGTGACCTATCAATTGCCGCCAGGGGTCCAGTTTTACGCGGCATCGGCGCTCGCTACGACGACGCCTCCCGACAGCAGCAGCACGGCGAACTTCGGCTCGGGGTCGAACGCGATTGACTTTGGCTACACGGGAAGCGGGGGCACGGGCGGACAATCGACGATCTACTTCTGCCCCGACGGTTCGGCGCAGACCTCGTCAACTTGCGCCGGCGAAGGCAACTGGGACGATGGCGTGGTGTACATCGCGAATCCGACAAATGTACTGAGTTCGCGGGCGGTGGATCTGTGGGGCGCAACTGGCCGCGTTCACGGCTGGCGGCTCTACGGCGCTGGGGGGACAAGCTACCAATGGGTACGTCAATGATCAGGCGCGGGGGAAGTTCTCAGGTGCGGAGGCAAGCGGAGGACGGAGTTTCGCTGCTGGAAGTTGTGATTTCGATGGCCGTGCTGACCGTGGGAATGGTGAGCATACTGGGCGTGTTCGGGCTGGCCATGGCTGCGACCGAGACCTCGCAGCAGGGCATGATCGCCAAGCAACTGGCGAACGAGGCGTACGAGAGTATTGTGACCGCGCGCAACTCAGGCCAGATCACTTTCGATGACATTCAAAATACTGGTTCCACCAACTGCCCCGTCACCGGCGCCGCCACCTGCGGCATCTTCGCGAGTCCGACTACTCCGCAACCGATGTACCAGGCGATAACGACGGGACAGTATGCTGGCATTTTGGGAACTACTTATGACGTGGGTCAGCCTGAGCAAACCCTACAGGACCCGGGGCCGGACGGGATTTTTCAGACGGCGGACGATACGTTTATCCCTCTGACCGGCTATCAGCGCACGGTTCTGATCTCAGCGGTAAAAGACGCGAGCGGCTACACGGTGAGTTCGCTGCGAAGCGTAACCATCACGGTGCAGTACCAAACTTCACAGACGAATCAGCCGAAAACCTACATTCTGAATTCGTACATTTCGCAGTACCAGTAAAGAGGAGCTATGCGCGATCGCTCAACAAAGCGTAAGAGTGGATTCACCCTGCTGGAAATGACGATCTCCATGGCACTGGGAGGGCTGGTGCTGGGGGCAGCGGTGCAGATCTACATCCAGGGTGTGCAAGCGGCCTGGACGACTACGCAGCGGGCGGAGTTGCAGCAGGATTTTCGGGCCGCCTCCAACATTCTGACGAAGGATTTGAGCCTGGCCGGGGCGGGGCTAAATCCCGGCGCGGCGATCGCCTTGCCGTCCAACACCGCTCCCGTGTATGGATGCGCCCAGACGACGGGCTCACCGTGCTACATCAACGGCGGGTCGGTGGCATATCCCGCGCAGAGCGGTACATATTATCTCTACGGGCTGCTCCCAGGATACGACGTCGGGCCGACGCTGCTCGCGGCGCAGGGAGCCACCGACTCGGTCACGGTGGTGTACACCGACAACAACTTCTACCTGGACTGCTACCAGGCGGCCATCACAAGCACGACAACGGTGACCTTCACGCTGACTGCGGCTTCGCAGGCGGCTTCGAATTGCACGAACTACGGCAACACGATCCAAGCTGTAGGCAATTCCTCGACTGGGCTGACGGCTGGCGATCTGGTCTTGTTTACCTTTGGTACAACCAACGTGGTAGCCGAAGTCACCACCGCACCCACCGGTGCAGGTGTCGTTACCTTCGCCGCCAGCGATGCGCTGAACATGAACCAGGCGGCAGGGGTCGCCAACAGCCTGGCCAGCAAGTACGCGGCGCCGTCGAATAGCGTGACCGGATATGCAACCCGCATTCTGGTGATCAGCTATTACATCGACAACAGCCCCACCCCGCCGCGAATGATGCAGCAGGTCAGTGGACACACTCCGATTCCAGTGGCGGAAAACGTGGTTTACCTGAAGTTTACCTATGACCTTTTTAACGCCGCCACCGATTTGCCGGCGGTAACCTGCAGCAACCCTGGCGCTACCAGCGCTAACCCTATCCCTCCTAATGTTAGTGCTAATACCACCGATGGCTGCAGTCAAGCTTCGGCTGGACTGCTTCCCAACCAGATCACCAAGATCAACATTGCGAACATGGCAATGGATAGTACTCTGCCGGGCGTGGGGTATGGCGGCGGCAACGGTGGCGCTTATCAGAGATTGGATTTACAGACATCGGTAAGCGCACGGAATCTGACCTACACCAATAACTATCCAGTTCCCTCGAGTTAGCGACGGCGGAGTAAGACGCGGAAGGACGAGACGATGGAAAGCGGAGCGATGGGGATTGACATCATGGGGAGTCAATGTATGAAAAGCGCGAGACGGCACACCAAAGGATTCACGCTGATAGCGTCCTTGCTGATGCTGTTGCTGCTGTCGGGGATCGCGATCGGGCTGATGATGATGGTCAACACCGAGGGCAAGGTGGGCGGGACGGATCTGCAGAACAACGTCGCCTATCACGCCGCTGAGGGTGGGATCGAGAAAATGTACTCCGACCTGTCCACGGTGTTCCAGACCTCGCAGGCCCCCACTCCCTCCCAAATCTGCGGCGTGGGCTCGGCGGCGAATGAGCCGGCGATGGCAGGAGTCACCTGGATAACCTATACGGTGACGCCCGGGTCGGCGCCGTCGTCGACTTGCCCAACCTCTCTGACCCATAACTGGGGACAGATCAGTTCCGGACCAAACCAAGGTCTGTGGGCGCAGATCATCCCGGTAAACATGCTGGTGACGGCGGACTTAACAACCGGCGGGCAGGAAGTGAGCATGGTACGAACCGCGCAGGTGGCGCTCATTCCGGTGTTCCAGTTCGGAGTGTTCTCGGAGAGCGATCTAGCCTTTTTCCCCGGCGCCGCGATGGACTTCGCCGGCCCCGTACATACTAACGGGGACTTGTACCCTTTCGGCCAAGCAACCGTAACCTTTCACAGCCAGCTGTCGGCATGGGGCAACGTGGTTCGAACCCTGCTGCCCAATGGAAATAACGCAACAAACGCCGGCTACACCTCCGACATATATGTTCCCACCGCCAATTCCACCACTGCTTGCAGCACAACGACGACAAATTGCGTGAAAATGGATCTCCCCACCGCCTCTTCCTACGGGGACGGCAGCGTGCAAGGCGCAGGGGGACAGCCGCCGGCGTCGACGTATAACGGCCAAAACGCTTGGTATAACTTCTCCGAAACCGTTACCCACCGCGAGGTGGTCAACGGGAACTACGGAAATACGACTGTCAACCAAACGGGAACGGGCGCCTCGCATCTATCGATGCCCTTCGTCGACGGGACTAAGCACCCGTACGAAATTATTCGCCGGCCACCGGCAGGCGAGAATCCCGCGTCGGCGATATCCCAATCCCGCGAATATAACCTGGCCCAGATCCACGTGCTGCTGAGCGACGATCCGGCGGACTTGCCGGGCGGAGCTTCCGATACGAATAACGTCCGGCTGGCGAACGTAACGCAAGCGATGGTGACTGCAAACTCGGCTTGGACCAAAAGCAATCCCTATGGGATTTCGATAGCTACTGCCAATACAACGCTTGGGGCGCCATCGTCTGGCAGCTACAGCATGTACTTCGCCGCCGCCTCGAACGCGTTTCCGGATACGACCAACTGCGCCGGGACGTACTGCCCCTCAACTAGTGCGAAAGCTTCGCCGCTGTCGTCGGACTGGCCCTACTTTCCCAAGCAATGGACGCCTCCGGCGAGTCAGGCATTGGATTCCAACTGTACCCTGCTCTGTCCGTCCAGCGCAACGACCAGCGCCCCGCTTAGTCCCCTTAGTAGTACCACCAACGGCCCGCTGACGACGATAGTTCCTTGCCCCCCGTACAAGGTCGCGGCGGCGAGCTTGCCGTCAGGTTGTCCCAGCACGTCGGCGCCGGTATTCCCGTATTACACCGTGACCAATGCGGCCGGCACGAGCGGCACGGCAGTCACCAGCAACGCGACCGCGCTGGCCGCCGGAACCACAAGCTGGAACCTGATTGACGGTTGGCTGCGAGTGGAATACCTGAATAATTCCAGCCAATGGGTCGCGGTCACCAATGAATGGCTGGGACTGGGATTTGCGCGGGGCACAAAACCACCTACGGCCTCTGGTGGAGGTACGCCTGCGGGCGGGGTTCAAAATCCGATCAATCCGAACGCGATTCTGCTGCTGCAAGAACCGGCGGATCGCAATGGAGATGGTGTGGTCGATAGTGTCGGCCTTGCGCCGACATGTACCTCAACGACTGGTTGCAGCACATGGAACAACGCGCTGCTTCCGGAAGTTCAGCCCGACACGACTACCAACAGCCCTTATTTCGGACTGAGCAACGCCACGACCCAGAGCATCAGCATGTACAACTGGTATCCCATCAACTTCTACGATGTCCGCGAAGGTGAAAATCGGGACAACATCAGGGCGGACGACACTTGCACGACCAACGGGGTCATGAACGCCGTCGAAATCGACGTGGGCAACCTGAAGCGCTGGCTGTCGGGAGCGATTGGCACGAGCGGCACGAATGTGAATTATCTAAATCAGAATGGCTACGTGCTGTATTTCTCGGATCGGCGGGGCATGCTGTTTAACCCGAATCCCCCGATGGGAGGGTCCGCGGTAAAAACTGGCGACTCGGGTCTGGAAGACGTGATCAACTCCGCCAGTGCCGCGGGTACACCCGACGGCGCACTGGAATCGCCGGTCGCTAATTCTCCCGAGGACGACAATCAGAACGGATTCTTGGACAACTACGGCGCGTTGAACATGGGGTTGGGCTTCTATAACGGCGCTACCAACCTGAATACCGCCATCAACACACCGGCCATCCCCGATCCCTTCGGTACCGCGACGGGAAGCGCCCGGATTACGAGTTGCATGTTAACCGCGCGCAAGAACTGGGTCAGCGGGGCGCGGCACGTTTTGCGGCTAGTGGATGGTTCGCTGGGCAACGTACCGCTGCGAACGGACTCCGCTGCGACTCTGGATAGCCCGGGTGGATTCACGGTGGCCTCGGAGAACCCGGTGTACATCCTGGGCGACTACAACAGCAACGCGGCCGACGCGGCGAATTGGGCCAACGACACCACCGCGTTTCAGAACGATCAGACTGGACACGCGGCCGCGTCAGTAATTACCGACGCTCTCACTCTCCTCTCGAACGACTGGACGGACTTGGAAAGCATGACAACGAACGATGTTACCAACTCGGGGAACCGGAACGCTAATACCGTTACCTCTTACCGATTGGCAATTGCCAGCGGGAAGAACAGGACTTTCCCCTTTTCGACGACGGCGACTTGGGCTACCGACCCCGCGGACACAGGCACCGATGGAGGCGTACACAACTTCCTGCACTTCCTGGAAAACTGGAATGTCGCCGCGAATTACAAGGGCTCTATGGTGAGCCTGTACTACTCAACCTACAATACCGGGTTTTACAAGTGCTGCAATACCGTATATCAGCCGCCCACGCGAAATTACTTTTTCGACCTGGACTTTACCAGTCCGGGAGGCCTGCCGCCAGGAACGCCGATGTTCCGCGACGTGGAAAGCCTGGGCTACCGGCAGATCTTTACGACACGCCTGGCGAATCAATAGATTCGCTCGACGAACTCACTCAACCCCGATCCGCAAGGATCGGGGTTTTTGTTGGTTCGAAGGTGCTCCGGTTCAGCGGGGCTTGCGGAGAGGCGGGATAGGCTCGCTTACTTTTCGGGCAGCGGGCTCGGGCGGCGGGGCGCTGACAGCCAAATCAGAGGACCAGCAATCGGCGAGAATCTTCCATGTGCCGGCGGGCTGTCGCACCAGCACCACCAAATATTTTCCGCGCTCTTCGCGGCGCTTGCCCATGGCGACGGGCACGAGCATTTTGCAACGGCCGAGATCGAGAGCAATCTCACCCAGCACTTCGATGCGCAGCGATTCCATCTCAACGTCGCCCAATCCGGCTTCGAGCAGCGAGATAAGAAATTCCCGGATCGAAGGCAGGCTGCGAACCGGCGGAAGGTTGGAGCGGATGAGAGTAGCGTCGGCGGCGTAGAGCTCGAGGAGATCGTCGATGTGCCTGGTGTTGCAGGCCTGCGCCCAGTCCTGCACAACCTGTCGGGCGCTGGCTTCGGCGCGGCCGCCGGTCGACGTGCCCGGGGAACCGGGAGCACGACCGCGAGGAGCAGCGGGCTCGGATTCGGCAGAGGGCGCGCCGGACACCGTTCCCCGGCTGGGGACAAAATGATGATAGTGGTGGTGAACGTGGTGTTGGCCGGCGCCGGCTCGAGCACTGGCATCGCCGGCGACCGGCTGGCTCGGCATTCCGCAGCCCGCACAAAAGCGAGCGCCCGCCGGGAGCGAACTTCCGCAGGCTGAGCAGGCGCTACCCAGTTCGTCCGCGTCGCCGTTTGCCGCCAGATCCTGCGCGGCCGCGCTGCCGCCCGACATGCGTTGGATCGCTTCCACGGCAGCAGCGACCGCCTCGGCATTCGGCTTCGGCCAGCGGAAGTTGCCGGGGAGCCGTTGAAAAAACTCTTCGACCTCCTTGCCTTCGACGGGCTGGTCCTTCTCCGGATTGGGAGGATTCGGCTTGTCTTTGCTCACGGCAACCTCATCGCTGATATTGTAGGAGAATTCGGGCGCTAGCGGATGCGGAATCTTACCTGCGCTTCGGAATCGATGGGAACGCCGTTACAGAGTGCGGGACGATACCGCCAGAACCGGACTGCGCGCAGCACAATCTGGTCCTCGCCGGGGCCGCCGCTCTCCAGGACGAAAGCGCTATGCACGTGTCCGTCGGATCCAACAATGAAGCTGACGCGCACGTGCAGATCGTCATCTTGCACGTTGAGCAGCGGGTCGGGGGTTAGCAAGGCTTCGGGCAGCCGGATGTTCCCACATTTCGGCAGGGCCAGTTGCTCCCATAGGGTAGAGAAATCGGAGATGTGCGCGGGCACACGGCGCAAAGTCTTTTCTAATTCCGTGAGTGGGGTCCGATGCGAAATGACGGTCGATGGAGATGGCGACGTTACTGCGCACCAGGCAGGAACACCGCTGAGGCCGACCAGCAAAATGATCGCCTTAAGCGCCTTCCTCCTCGCCGTTTTCACCCTCGCGACCGTCCAGAGACACTTCATCGAGAAGGCAGTGGGCAATTCACCCTCCAGCCCTGACAAAAGGTACGGCCTTTGCCGTCAATAACTTAGCCGCAGTTCCTTGCCAATACTTCTTGAGACGGATGCAATCCATTGCAAATGAGTCCCAGACAGAATCGGATCCAGAGGAGCGGGCGGGCAGGTGCAGGTCTTGCGTCGCAAGTGCATACGAAAACATTTCGTGCGCGGCGCAGGAGTTCGGAAGGAATGGATCGTTCAATTCTCACAACGACATTGAGTGCCACTTCAGACCCGGATTTCCGGTTCTTGACGGCGGGCGGGCACGGCGCGGAAACGACCAGCCAACCGATGATCTTCTTACTCTCAATAGCCCGGCAGTTGGTGCTCTCTTTCTGTTCGGGTCCTCGGGACTACTATCACCTCTGGATGAGGCTGTGGGCGGGCCGTCTGAACGCAAGGCTATCCCCGGGTCATCATTCTGATGTCATTGTCCTTTGTTTCATCGTGTTCGTGTCATCCGCGCTCCACGTAATTCTCATCTGGACAAATAAATCCTGACAGGAACGGCGAGTTAGTAATACAATGGCCGACGGTAATTACCCGAGGGAGGGTACTTAATGACAAATATTGCCAAAGCAATCGACCGGCTCCGAGAGGAACGCCGGGGTGCGCAAAACCAAGTCCAAAAGCTTGGGGAAGCTATTTCGGTTCTCGAAAGGCTGACCCGAGGTACGGGCGCAACAGTGCACGCGGGGACGCCACGTCGGGCCAAGCGCGTACTCTCCGCAGCAGGGCGCAGGAGAATTTCTCTGGCTCAGAAAGCGCGGTGGGCTAAGATCAGGCAGCTGAAGAAAGCGGCCTAGACGCCGGGCGGGCCGCAGGCTACGCGAAGATCCCTCGCGAAACTGAAGCCCGCCGGATTCTAGCGTGGTAGCCTGGGTGCAAGAGCGATTCGTATCGGGGTATCGCTTTAGCGATACCGTAAGCGCTTCGAAATCAGAAGCCCCCTTCAGGGGCCGCACACCGCGACTCGGTCTCTTCCGCAGCACCGGTAAAACCCAGACAACTTATCAACGGAGCCGTGGCACTTGCGGCATGCCTGAAGGCATGCCCTGATACGAATCTCACTTACACCACTGATGCTAGCCGTGTCCTCCGCTGAGCTCGCGCACGATGCTGCCGACAAATGCTTTGGCGTCTCCAAACAGCATCAGGGTGTTATCGAGATAGTAGAGCGGGTTATCAATGCCCGCGAAGCCAGGATTCATGCTGCGCTTGATGACCATCACGGTATGAGCCTTGTCCACGTCGAGAATAGGCATCCCATAGATGGGGCTGGAAGTATCGGAGCGGGCGGCAGGGTTGGTTACGTCGTTGGCGCCAATCACTAGCGCGACATCGGTCTGAGGGAAGTCCCCGTTGATCTCGTCCATCTCAATCAGCCGGTCGTAGGGGATATCGGCTTCGGCCAGCAGCACATTCATGTGACCGGGCATGCGTCCGGCAACGGGGTGAATGGCAAAGCGCACGTCCACGCCGCGCTTGCTGAGGCTATCGTAAAGTTCGCGCACTTTGTGCTGCGCCTGGGCCACAGCCATACCGTATCCGGGAACTACGATGACGCGGTTCGCGCCAGAAAGAATGGCGGCGGCTTCTTCCGGGGTTGCGCTGTGAATCGGTCTCGCTTCTTCTCCGGCAGCGGCCGAAGCTTGCACCTGACCAAAGGCTCCGAACAAAACGTTGGTGAAGGAGCGGTTCATGGCCTTCGACATGATGATAGAGAGGATGAGGCCCGACGATCCGTCGAGCGCGCCCGCGATGATGAGTAGTTTACTATCGAGGACGAAGCCCATGGCCGCCGCCGACAGACCGGCATAGCCGTTCAACAACGAGATGACGGTGGGCATGTCGGCGCCGCCGATGGGGATGATCAACAACACGCCAAACGCCAGCGCGATCAGGATCATGAACGGAAACAGGGACCGGGCTTCCGGATGCAGAACCAGAGATACGGCGATCGCAAGAGCGCAGGCGAGCAATAAAAAATTGACGAGGTTCTGGCCTTTATAGGTCAGCGGCCGTTGCGGCAGAATCTCCTGCAGCTTGCCGGCAGCCATCAAGCTGCCGGTAACGGTCAAGCCGCCGAGAATGACCTCGAGCGACAGCACCGCCATCATGAAGCGCGAGATATCGGGAGAGCGCAGGTAAAACTCCGCCGAACCAACCAGCGTTACGCAGAGTGCGCCAAAGGCGTGACTGAGCGCGGTTCGCTGCGGAACCGCCGTCATCGCTACCCGCCCGAGCGGAATGCCGATGATGGTGCCCAGCACAAGTCCAATGGCGATCAGCCGGTAGTCGACAATGCCGTGGTGCAGCAGCGTGCCGCAGATCGCCAGCAGCATGCCAATTTCACCCGCCCAAATGCCGTGGCGGGCCGTGGTCGGCGAGCTCATCCACTTCAGCGAGAGTATGAACAGCACGCTCGCGATGAGATATAAAATCTCGATGACGACCTGGCCTCCTGCGAGTTCGGCTGTCATTATTGGCCCACCGACTTGGCCGCCGGCTTAGCCGCGGGGCGGCTGGATTTGAACATCTTCAACATGCGGTCCGTAATCAGGAAGCCGCCGACGATGTTGCTGGTGGCGGCGACCACGGCGATGAATCCGAAAACGGCGGAGAGCGTGCTCTTGTGCTCGCCCACCAGCACGATCGCACCCACCACCGCAATCGCATCCAAGGCGTTGGTGAGCGACATCAACGGAGTGTGCAGCAGGGGCGAGACTCGCCGGATCACTTCAAATCCGATGAATCCGGCGAGCACAAAAATGAAGAGTGCGTTGATCAGATTCGAACTACTGTTCATCTTTCCTCCGTAGCATCTCGCTCGATCAGCCTTCTTTGATCAGCCTTGCGTGACCAGCGCGGGCAACTTAAAAAACTCGCGAACCCGGGCGTTCACAATCTCGCCACCATGGGTGAGCAGAGTCTCGCGAACAATTTCATCTGCGAGGTTCAGATTCAACTTTTGATCTTTGATCAGGTGAGCGAGAAAGGCAGTGACGTTGCGGGCGTACATCATGCTCGCGTGATAAGGCACGCCGGAGGCCAGGTTGATCGCTCCGATAATGGTCACACCATGCTTTACTACGGTCTTGCCGCCTTCGGTGATCTCGCAGTTGCCGCCACGTTCCGAGGCCAGGTCGACGATGACCGAACCGGGCGCCATTCCCTTCACCATATCTTCGGTTACCAACACCGGCGATTTTTTCCCCGGAATCACCGCCGCCGTGATCACCACATCGCTTTCCTGCACTGCTTTTCCGAGCAACTCGCGCTGTCGGCGGTAGAAGTCTTCATCCTGCGCCCGGGCGTATCCACGAGCGTCCTGCGCGTCTTTGGCCTCGATGGGAAGCTCGACAAAACGTCCGCCGAGACTCTGCACCTGCTCCTTCGCCGCGGGCCTTAAATCGTAGGCCGAAATCACCGCGCCCAGGCGGCGCGCGGTCGCGATCGCCTGCAGTCCGGCAACGCCGCAGCCGATCACAAACACACGGGCGGGTGTGATGGTTCCAGCCGCGGTGGTAAGCATGGGGAAGATGCGCGGGAGGTGGTCGGCGGCCACCAGCACCGCCTTATACCCACCGGCTGTTCCCATCGAGGAGAGCGCGTCCATGCTTTGCGCGCGCGTTGTGCGGGGCATCAACTCCACGGCAAACGCGGTGATGCCAGCGTGCGCGACCTCCTGCACGATGTCCGACGAACCGAGGGGACGCTGAAATCCGACGAGGATTTGATCGCGGCGAAAAAACGGCATATCCTGCTTCCCTGTCACGTCGTTGGAACCATAGCAAAGAATCTGCACGACGACGTCAGCGGCAGCAAACACGGCAGCGCGGTCCGCAATAATCTTCGCGCCCTTGTCGGCATACTGGGAATCGGGATAGCCGGCCTCGATGCCAGCGCCGGACTGTATGTGAACTTCGAAACCCGCTTTGGTCAGCGTCGGAAGGACTACCGGCACGATCGCAACCCGCCGCTCCCCCGGATAACTTTCTTTCGGCACACCGATGATCACGAGGCCCTGCCTATCTAGCGATTTTTTGTCGCGATTGAGAAGATCGGAGCCGCCCGGCTCGCATCGATCCTACTCTTGCGGGCAACTTCTAAGGAACCGAGAGAATTTTAGTTGAGCGGAGGAACGCGCGCAAATGGCTCGCGCTTCAGGTCTTAGGTGTCGGGAGTCAGGTCTCAGGAAAGTTAAAAACAAGGTCTTCCTGAGAACCGAGAGCTGACATCTGCGGCCTAACTATGGTAACGAGAGGCTCAACTGCAAGCCGCCATCATCATTGCATGCGGCGATGTCAGCGCAGTCTTGAACGATCCAATCGGCACCGGCGTCTTCGAGGTCACGGCGGATCATGGTCGTGAGGAATGCAATCACTCTGGCGCCAGCGGCCTTTCCCGCACGAACTCCAGCGGGCGCATCCTCTACCACGATGCAATCGGAGGCGGCAAACCCAAGCTTCGCCGCTGCCTTCAGATAAGGCTCCGGATCGGGCTTGCCGATCTTCGCGTCGCTCGCGGTGATCATGGTCTTGGGAATAGGCAGGCCCGCGGCCCGCAAACGCACCTCGGCCAGTGGGCGCGTGCATGAGGTCGCAATGTTCCAGCGTTCGGGAGGCAGAATGTTCAGGAGTTGCCGAGCGCCCGGCAGCAGAACCACACCATCGAGATCTTCCATCTCGCGGCGTTCGACTTCTCGATCTTCTTTGTCGAGAACGGCGCGGTCAATATCCGCGTTGGGCAACAGCTCGCGGATGGTGGTTCGACTCGGGCGCCCATGCGCCATGCGGACCACGGTCTCCGGATCAAGGCCGTGCTCAACCGCCCACCGCTGCCAGACCCGCGCGACCGCAGGAGTGGAATCGATGAGCACGCCGTCCAAGTCAAACAGCAGGCCACTGCAGAGGATCGCGATCATTGCATCCAATTTACATTGCCTGGAAGAGATAAAGGTTCGGGCGACAGGTACCCTCTTCGGCTAATTTTGATCCAAGCAACAAATCAGTGACGGTCACAACCACCGTAAACTGAGGGTCGGCGCGGCGTCCGGGACTGGCTGGCGAATGCCAGGCCGGGCGGGAGTGGTGAGCGCGGCAGGAATCGAACCTGCGACCCACGCCTTAAAAGGGCGTTGCTCTACCAACTGAGCTACGCGCCCACACCGTTGAAAACAATCAGTTAACCAACCTCGACACACCGTCATTCTTTGCAGATTCATTGCGATTAGTTCAACCGGGCCATCAACCAGGGCGTTCATCTGGTCCATCGCCGCGATGCTCTGCGCGTCCCTCGTCTTGATGTAGCACTGCTGCGTCACCGAGACGTTGCTGTGCCGCAAGATGCGCTGAATCGTCAAATCGTCCACTCCGAGCGCGTGCAAGTTCGTCGCGAGCCCACGGCGGAAAGCGTGAAAGCCGTGCCACTCGGGACGGGCCTTGTCACGGGTGTAATCGGATCGGCGCCCCCATGCTCGATCTTTTCCAAACCACAGACGCAGTGATTGAGCGCCGGCAGGATCTGGTCGTTTAACAGGTTGTTCATGGCCAGGGGCGTACTGTTGCGGGTCTTGAATATTATACCCGACTGAGGATTGCCCGCGGCCAGACGGTGCGCATCGAGAAACCTGCGAAGCGCGGGGATCACCGGCACGCTGGCCTTCGATTTCTCCGTCTTCGGTTCGCCCGCGATCCCGCGCCACATCGCGCGAGTCACTGCGAGGGTTTCGCCGTCGTAGTTTTCCCAGAGCAGTCCTTCGATCTCGCCGCGCCGCAGTCCGGTGAATTCAGCCACGGCGATCACCGTGCGCGACGGCTCGGGAACTATGCGCAGCATGCCAAGCACTTGATCCAAGTCATAAGCAACGGTTTCGGCCGACGCTTGCGCACGCGGAAGGGACGTTTCCCGCATCGGATTCGAGCCCGAGCGGTACTCTTGCTGGATCGCCAGCTTGAAAATCGCGCTGAGGATCGATTTCAATTTGTGTAACGTGCTCTTCGTCATTTCGGGATTGTCGCGCGCGATCCCTTCCCGCACGACTTGCGGCGAACCTGCGCGAAGCTGTGCCACAGCAGCGGTGGCGAGCTCGAGCAGATTCAGTTTTTGCTCGGGCATGCATCCGTGCAGACCACGGAACGCTATCTCGGCTGCAAACAGAATCTCGGGCATCCAGTAAACGACCTTTTCGACCTCAGAACGGATGGGCAGCAGGCGAAACATGTGGAATCTGTCTCGGCGGACGGGACCAGCGAAGCTGTAGAAAAGGCAGCCGGGCAAGGCATAGAATGCGGCCACGGAGGATCGGAACATGACCAGCCCGTCTGTGACTCAAGACAGCTATCCCTACCAGAACGAACCGATTTGGTCGAGGTCAGAAAAGGTCATCGCCCGCAGAGCCTTCGACGCTGCCCTGGGGCGAGAACTTCACGAGGTGATTCAGCAAGCAAAGAAGATGGCCAGTCAGATCCAGCAGTCGTCGGAGCTGTGGGACTTGGAACATTGCCTGACCCAACGTCGTAAAGAGATCGACCGCAAATACGACTATCGTTATTCGCAACTCACGCAGGTGTTCGGGAGACTTTTGTACGAAAAGCGACTCCGTGAGGAAGAGCTGCGCGGCTTACGGGAGGACAAGTTGAAGCCGATCCGTTCTTTCGCCAAATTCTTAGCGGAGGACGCAGCCTGACCTGCATTCTGAGCGCTATCGCCTGGTTACGTCAACTATACTTGCCTGTGTGAAATGTGCCCTTGAGATGGCGGCGTGTGCAATTTAGACCCTTCGTCTCCCCGAAAAATAATTAATTAAATTCCGTTCTCATGTCGATTCGGCCACACCCCGTTCGACGTATCAGCAGAGAGCCAGTACGATAGCGAGCAACAGCGATCCAACTGCGCTCTCAATCTGAGTTCACGGGTTAGCCAACAAATAGCTAAACCCGAAAAACAAGCCACCCAACCATCGCTCAACCCATAAGGAGATTTCGCAATGCGATTCATGGTCATCGTCAAAGCAACCCCAGAGTCAGAAAAAGAAGGCGCCCTCCCCGATCCACAGCTCCTGCTCGAGATGGGCAAGTTCAACGAAGAGCTCATGAAGGCTGGCGTCCTGCTCGCCATGGATGGCCTCCATCCCAGCTCCAAAGGCGCACGCGTCAAATTCTCCGGCAAGTCTCGTACCGTCGTCGACGGCCCCTTCACCGAGGCCAAGGAGCTCGTCGCCGGCTTCTGGCTCTGGCAGGTCAAGTCCCTCGAAGAGGCCATCGAGTGGGTCAAGCGTTGCCCCAACCCCCACGCCGGCGACTCCGAAATCGAAATCCGCCAGGTCTTTGAGATGGAAGACTTCGCACCCATCCTGTCCGAAGAGCAGATCCAGCACAAAGTAGCGAAACGGGCTGAGCTGCCGAATCAGACCGCCAAGAAATAGCTAAACCCGAAAACAAGCCACCCAGCCATCGCTCAACCCAAAGGAGATTTCGCAATGCGATTCATGGTCATCGTCAAAGCAACCCCAGAGTCAGAAAAAGAAGGCGCCCTCCCGGATCCCGAGCTCCTGCTCGAGATGGGCAAGTACAACGAAGAGCTCATCACGGCTGGCGTCCTGCTCGCCCTCGATGGCCTCCATCCCAGCTCCAAAGGCGCACGCGTCAAATTCTCCGGCGGGTCTCATACCGTTATCGACGGCCCCTTCACCGAGGCCAAGGAGCTCATCGCCGGCTTCTCGATCTTGCAGGTCAAGTCCCTCGAAGAGGCCATCGAGTGGGTCAAGCGTGCCCCCAACTGCAACCCCGGCGTCGACTCCGAAGTCGAAATTCGCCAGGTCTTTGAGATGGAAGACTTCGCACCCATCCTGTCCGAAGAGCAGATCCAGCACAAAGTAGCGAAACGAGCTGAGCTGCCAAATCAGACCGCCAATAAATAGCCGCTCTTGCATTCGCGGATTGAAACTGGTGTGATCGGTAGCAGTGTCCGCTACCGATCCACATCACGCCGCACATCAAGCTCTGCATCGCACCATCGAAGCCGTATGGCGCATCGAGTCCGCGCGCGTCATCGCCGGCCTCACGCGCCTCACCCGTGACGTCGGCCTAGCCGAAGATCTCGCGCAGGAAGCACTTGTCGCCGCACTCGAACAGTGGCCGCAATCCGGCGTCCCCGATAATCCCGCGGCATGGCTCACCGCAACCGCCAAACGCCGCGCCATCGATCTTTTCCGCCGCAACGCCGTCGCCGAGCGCAAACACGAAGAGCTCGCCCGCGAACTCGAAGCCCTCGAACAAACCTCGCCCGACCTCGTCTCCACTCTCGACAACACCATCAGCGACGACCTCCTCCGCCTCGTCTTCATCGCCTGCCATCCCATCCTCCCCACCGAGTCCCGCGCAGCCCTCACCCTCCGTCTCCTCGGCGGCCTCACCACCGACGAGATCGCCCGCGCCTTCCTCACCCCCGAACCCACCATCGCCCAGCGCATCGTCCGCGCCAAACGCACCCTCGCTGACAAGCACATCCCCTTCGAGGTCCCCCGCGGCCCCGAGCTCGCCGCTCGCCTCTCCTCCGTCCTCGAAGTCATTTACCTCATCTTCAACGAGGGCTACTCCGCCACCGCCGGCGACGACCTCATGCGCCCCACCCTCTGCGAAGACGCGCTCCGCCTCGGCCGCATCCTAGCCGAACTCACGCCCACCGAACCAGAAGTCCACGGCCTGGTCGCCCTCATGGAGATCCAGGCCTCCCGCACCCGCGCCCGCATCACCTCCACCGGCGAACCAGTCTTACTCTTCGATCAAAACCGCACCCAATGGGATCAACTCCTAATCCATCGCGGACTAACCGCAATCGAACGCGCTCATAAAATCAACACCACCCGCGGCCCCTATCTCCTCCAAGCCGAGATCGCCGCCTGCCACGCCCGCGCCCGCACGCCATCCGAAACCGACTGGCCCCGCATCGTCATCCTCTACACCGAGCTCGCCCAGCTCATCCCCTCCCCCGTCATCGAGCTCAACCGCGCCGTAGCCGTCTCCATGGCCCACGGCCCCCATGCCGGCCTCACACTCGTAGACGCCCTCGCTTCCGAACCCTCTCTCGCGCGCTACCATCTTCTCCCCAGCGTCCGCGCCGACCTCCTCTACAAACTAGGCCGC
>JBEKWX010000020.1:0-19898 GCA_049512675.1 Terriglobales bacterium
AAACAATTTCGCGATCAGCCCATCGCGTCGCATCAACTGGTGCAGGAGAAACTTGCCTGGATGATCAGCGAGATCACGAAGGCGCAGTTACTCGTGCTGCAAGTCGGCCGGTTGAAAGACGCCGGCAAAGTGCGGCAGCAGCACATCTCGATGGCAAAGAGAAATAACGTCTGGATGGCGCTCGAGTGCGCCCGGCTTTCGCGCGATATTCTGGGGGCGAATGGCGTGGCCGACGATTACCCCATCATGCGGCATCTGATGAACCTGGAATCGGTGAAGACGTATGAGGGGACGCATGATATCCACACGCTGATTATTGGGGCCAGCGTGACCGGAATTGACGCGTTCTAAAGGAATCGGTTCCCCCAGTTCTCGGCAAACACGGTGTGCTGCATAGCGAAGCGTCCGGCAAAGCGCTTGTCTTCTCCTTTGCGATGGCCGATGGCCAGCAGTGCCACAACCCGCACCTGGGATGGAATGCCCAGCGTCGCTTTGATCTGGTCTTCGTAAAATCCTTCCATGGGCGCGGTGTCGTAGCCCAGCACTTCGGCCATCCACATCATGGTTGTGAAGGCGATCATGGTCTGCCGGTTGGCCCACACCGCGAAATCGGGCGCCAATCCGGCGACGCTGCCTGGAGTGGAGCCAAAGAAACCAGCAATGTTTCTGCGCATGCTGGCGTAGCGAGCCTCATCGCCGTGGGCGTGTTGCTGGGCAAGACGGATGATTTCGTCGAGATCGCCGTTGCGCCACCCTTCCAGATCGGCGCAGGCCACGACCACCACTGGAGCCTCTTCCACCTTGGGCTGATTCATGGCCGCCTGCCGCAAGCGCGCGCGCTGTTCAGCGTCGCGCACCACCAAGAATCGCCAGGGCTGCAGATTGTAGGCACTTGGAGCAGAGAGTCCTGCCTCAAGAATTTGCTTGAGGTCATTCTCCGGCACTGCATCGGGCAAGAAACTAGGCGTGGCTCTGCGATCCTTGATGGCCTGGGAGAGGGTCTTCTCGGGGCTGGAGCCGGATGCTTGCGTCATGTTTTTATTTCGCACCTCAGTCTCTCTGTCCCCGAGTGTTCAGATCCCTTTCAGTCCGCACCCGGCTGACCTTTGAATTTCTCGCGTAGACCTTTTCGTTCCAAACGTGGAATGACCTCATCGCGAAAATAAGGAAACTCCTTTACGTAGTCGACAAAACTCAGAGTGGTACCGGCAAACCCGGAGACGGTAATCTTTTCCATTTCTTTCACGATGGTGTCTGGGTCGCCGACCAGCGGATAGGTGCCATGTCCGGCGGCGAAGCGATCGCGCAGCATTTGCAGCGCTTCCGCCGGGAACGATTGCGCGTGCATGCCTTGAAGGCGCATCAGGTTGTCGACCGCTCCCCAGTCGGCGTTGTCATGGGCATAGTAACGGTAGTAGTCCTCGGCCTCTTTCTTTGTTGGGCGGCAAACCGTGTGGCACAAAGTGAAGACGCCGGTATTTCGCCCCAACTTGGCAGAGTTCTCCTTGATCGCATCAACCTCGGTTTTTGATTTCTCCAGATCGACGGAGATGGCGAACAGAAAGTCGGCATTGCGCGCCGCAAATTCGCGACCCTCGCCCGATCCCGCGGCGTTCATGATGGGCGGAACGCCGTCATAAGGACGGGGGAATCCGTACACGCCCTTCAGGTGGTAAAACCTGCCGTTCCAATCGGACGGACCGTTGTGGTTCCAGATGGCTTTGACCACGTCGAACCACTCTTGCGCGAGGGCGTAGCGGTCGCTGTGCTTTTCCGGCAAATCGATGCCGAAGGCATCGTACTCGGGCTTGTTCCACCCGGCGACGATGTTGAGACCGAGGCGCCCGTGGCCGAGTTGGTCGGCGGTGGCGAGTTGCTTGGCGGCGACCACGGGATGAATGAACGCTGTGTGGACGGTAGCGAAGACATTGATCCGTTTCGTGTTCGCAAGCAGCCCGGTCGCCCACGTGAGCGTCTCCAGCACACTGCCGTGGAAGTCCGTTTCACCGCCGTAACCGATCCAGCGCGCGATCGGCAACAGGAATTCGATACCGGCTTCGTCGGCAAGCTGCGCCAGGCGGATGTTGTTGTCCCAGGAATTGACCCAGCGCTCGGGAACTTTTGTGACCGACATACCACCGGAGCAATTCGGGGAGAAGAAACCCAACTTCAACTTGTTGCTGTTCAGGATAGGAGACTGTTTTTGGCCCATGAAACCCCAAGCGACCCCGTGCCGGATTTAACGCAATTGATAACTGCGCATTATGCCTGAAAAATAGAATTGTTCAAGGCTTCATATCGAGCCATGCTAAGGCTAACCCAAAGGGAAGTCGTCTAGACACGTAGGATGCAACCCCGACTCAGAGGCGAATTTGAGTTGGAATCGGAACACAAGGCGAAATGGGAATATTTCCGTGCTGTGTATGAACTGCTATCACAAAGCGGGGCGGTAAGCGAAGCACTTGATGGTGAACGAATATTGCCTGAACACCAGCTACCACCGGAAATGCGCGATTCGTGTCCCGAATGGACCTCCTCCCAGAGACTTGTCCGCTCAGGGCAAGCTTACGGGGAAGCCGATCTCATGGCCTTTAGGTAGATTCCGGCGGCGGTATCGTGCAGATAAGCATGGGCCATCGCGACGGCTTGTGCCTCATCGATTTCGTTTTCGCCAACCATCTCCGCCAGAGCCGCGGCTAGTGCGCTCCTGGCTGACTCCGTGGCCAACCAGTACGACTCTTCCGCGCCCATGACGTCGCTGATCGGAAACGTGTCCGAGCCATACATGACCTTCTCAGGATAAAGCTCCAACCACTGCCGCAGAGCATTCTTCAACTGCTCCGGATAAAGAAACAATCCCATGAGTGAGCTGTCGAAGTAAACATTTTTTCGCGCGGCCAGCCAGATCGCTTCGCGCTCATAAGGAAACCCGCCGTGCAGGAGCACAAAGGTGACATTTTCGAAACGCGGGTCCCGGAGAATGTTTTCGAGGTTCATCACCTTCCCGCCGCTCAGGTTGAAGTAGTCACCGCCGCCGACCGCTGTATGAATCTGCACCGGAAGTTGCAATCGCCCAGCCTCCCTTAGCAAGTAGCGAAAAAGGAAGTCTTGCAGATCGCGATACTCGGGTTCCGGGACCCTGCCCCCGCGGACGTACTTCGCGTAAATGGCGGCCGCCTGCTCCTGCCCCGGATCGGAGAATGAGAGCGAACGGAAGTAGGCAATTTCGAACTTGATTCCAACCGCTCCGGCTTTCCGGTTTGCTTCCAAAACACCCGAAGCAAAGGCGAGGTAGTCCGTAAAATTTCCAGGAAGCTGCTTCAGGCCCGCCTGTGTCGAGTAGCGTTGTAGAAGCTTCTCTTCGAGCGGCACGTTCAGTTGCAGGTCCGGATTCTTCGCGGCCAGTTCCTGGTTGTTCAGCGGAAACAGAAACGCATCCACAAAGAAGACCCAGCGAAAACGAGTTGGCTGGAGGTAGCTGGGCATGGAAACGCGGTTGGCGACCGCGGTCTCAATCCCAACCTGATCCAGAATGTGGGAGAAATAGGCGGCGCCCAGCGACTCTCGAAGGCGTTGCTTCTCTTTGACTAGAGAAGACACATGTTCGCGAGAAAAATCAGCATAGGCGTACCCGAAGAGCGCGTGGGCAGCAGCCACGAACTCGGGGTTCTCTTCGCGCAGACGAAACGGCAGGGAACTGTTGGCGGGAATACTCATGGCATCCACTTCACTATCGTCAGGCAGTCCCGGATGTCCGTGGTTGTCGAAAACCTTGATGCCTGCAATTTGGTGGCGCAGCTTTTCGTACATCGCAGACAAATCGGCACCCGGAAATGGCCGCGCCTGCGCGGCCGCCACGTCCCCGATGGCGAATAGCTGCGCCGCCACGGCGGCCACGGCGAAACAAGCTCTACTGCGTCGGATCACGGTAACCACCCTTCCCTTTAGAAGGAATATCTAAACGCGAACTGAATCAGGCGCGGTGTGCCCACCGTGTTGGTAATCTCGCCGAAGTTCGGGCCGCTGACATCGAAGAAGCTCGGATTATAGCCGTTGCTGTAAGTTACCCGGACTTCAAGAAGGAAATGTGGGCTCCTTACTCGGGGTTTCTTCCATCCCTGCGTCATGCCGGTTGTTCCGAAAACATTTGCCGACTGGTGGTGTCGGGCGTGGTGGACTCGGAAGCCAGCCTGATCTCCACCGAGAGACCAAGGCGCCTACTCTCTGCTCCGGGCCTACATAGCTGAACACGTCCAACTGCTGCTCATCTTTTCCGCGCATGCCTTCTTCCTATCAGGTTGTGTTGTTGAAACAAGAGAGTTTCCTGGTACCGCCGACCTGCTCCGAATCGAGTCTTTCCGTAAACTGCTAAAATTAGGAAACCACGACACCGACCCTCACCGTTCGGCACACCAAACCCGCCTCTCATGACGGTCGCGTCGCGGCTGAGTTGACAACTGAATATGGGCGGATCACGATTCGCAATAGATCGGGTGCTATGGCGCAAACTGCGAAATCGGTGCAGTTGAAGGCTCAAACCGTGGGGGCTTTTGATGAATATATTCGTGAGGCCGAAGCGGAGATGGAGCAGACGCTGCACGGGAGAAGTCCATTCCTCTGGTCTGATGTCAGTTCGGAGAGGGCCCAGTTGGTCCGCGGAGGACAAGTTGTGGCGCAATTCTGGGCCGGTCAAGGGCCGGTCAAAGTGCCCAATGGTTTGATCCATGACTGGATCGGCGCCGCATTCATTCCTGCTACCAACCTCAAGAAGACCTTGGCGCTGGTCCAGGACTACGATAAGCACAAGAATATCTACAAGCCCGACGTGATTGCCTCAAGGTTGATAAGCCACCAGAACAACGATTTCAAAATTTACTTACGACTTCTCAAGAAGAAAATCATGACGGTAGTTCTCGATACCGATCATGACGTCCATTATCGTCCCCTGGACCGAACGCGCTGGACTTGTTGCTCGTACACGACGCGGATTGCCGAAGTGGAGAAGGCCGGAACCCCGAGAGAGACAGTGTTGCCGCCCGATACAGGTTATGGGTTCCTATGGCGCCTGTATTCCTACTGGAAATTCCAGGAACGGGAGGGTGGTGTGTGCGTCGAGTGTCGAGCGATTTCACTGTCGCGAGACGTGCCATTGGGGCTGGGATGGATCATCGAACCGATCATCCAGAAGCTCCCTCAGGAGTCGCTGATTAACACTCTTGAGGATACACGTCAAGCGCTGCATGCCGAGGCGAAATAGTTCCTGTCCCTTATATTGGGGCGAAAGGCCATGGCGATTGGCGATTCCGTTCGTCCGGATTTCGACGATTGCGCAATCGTCAGATCCTCCACGACAGATTTGAACAAAATGACCATGTGTCCAGAACCTTTAGCAGGCTGTGTTATACCTCAATCGGATGGTACCATGCGCAGTGACCAGATCGTTGCACCGGAGGAAGATCCGCAGTGGTCGTCGCAAACGGCGGCCCGACAGTTGCGGCCTAATACCGCATAGGAGCCTGTGGTGAAACTCAACTTCGACATCCAGCACCTGGGGGCGCGTTGATGCTCGTTCACTTGCGGCATGCCTGAAGGCATGCGCTGGCACGAATCTTGTTACACCAAAGGCTGATAGGTTTCGAATGGCAAATCGCGACGAATTCACCAAACCGATTCTTCCCGGCAAGGGAACGACTGACTACGAGCGCTATCTTCGCACGGACGAATTGCTTGCCCTGCAAAAGACGCCCGCCGAACTGCTGCACAAAGACGAGATGACCTTTCTGGTCGTGCACCAGAGTTCGGAATTGCTCATGAAGGGTGCGGCGTTCGAACTCGACCGCGCCCTCGAAGCGCTTGAGCACGCCGATTATGGCAACACCACACGCCTGATCCGTCGCGCGATTCAACTACTCGAACCTCCCATCGGCCTGCTGCACATCCTGGAGACGATCACTCCCTACGACTACCACCAGATTCGCGCCGGCCTCGGCCATGGCAGCGGTCTCGATTCTCCGGGATTCCTTTCGCTGCTCCACAATGGCCCGCGCCTCGGCCACGCTTTTCACGAGCAGCTCAGCCGAGCCGGCCTCACCATCGCCGAACTTTACCGCCGTCACGAGGAGTTCTTCGGCCTGCACGATGTCGCCGAGCGTCTTCTCGACTTCGACGAACGCATGCAGCTGTTCCGCTTCCACCATCTCAAACTCGCCGAGCGCATCATCGGAGGCCGCGTTGTTGGCACCATGGGAACGCCCGTGGAAGTCTTGCAGCAAAGGATGGAAAGCTGGCTCTACAAGGATCTTTGGGACGTCCGCAACCAGATCACGGCCGCCGCCAACCAGGCGCAAACGACGCCCTGTAAGGCATAGACAACAAGATGTTTAGTAAGTCAATCCTCGGATGAAACACTTCAGTTTCAACGAGGCACGGCAGATGATTCGCTAGGCGCAGGCGCGAAAAACTGGATGATTACCTAATCCACAATGCTGTTTACGCTCTTGCCCACCTGTAGAGGTCGGTATATCTCATCACACTGGACGCGGCGCACGCGGAGATTGCGGACCTGCTCATGATGGTAGGCGGCGGCGCAACCCATGTCTTTGAGCAGTTTCAAAACGGTGTGCTTGGCAATCCGGTCATGCGGCAGGTGGCATTGATAGATGTTCCTTCTACTAGGGCTTGCATTGGTGTCGGTCAAATTCGTATCGGAGTTGCGCTTTGGCGTGCTCCAGTGAGCTTCGATTTTCTGGTCTAGTCTCAAACCTTGTCCCACATGCGGTACACACAGCCATGAGCGGCAGGCCAGCGATTTCACACGTAATTATCAGCCTGTTTTTGCTCGCCGACTACCGTCGTTCTCAAAGAAAAGTCCTTCGTACTCGAAATTAACCAACATAGGAACGGCCAAGACGGAATAGTCGTTGCCCTAAATTGGCGCTTGCCACCGGTTGCGGACGGATCACGGCTACTCTTCGACAATCCGATTAAGGGGCTGCGACCAGATGGCAATAATCACCAGGGTCATTTGCCTGCCCTTGGAACGGCGCGGCGACTAGTTTCAAGTGCCGATTTTTCCTTGTGCGTCGTAGCGCTGGCGTGTGTGGTTACGGGACGCTTTGGCCGCTCGTCCACGTGCAGTTGGAAAATGTCCGGTCGCGCATAATGGCCTACGACATCGAGATCATACTTGCCGCGGATGATCTGCCCGCGATCAATCTCGGCGGTCAAGATCACCTCGTCTTCCGTGTTAGGCCCCGCGAGAAAATTGCCGAACGGATCGACGATACAGCTGCCACCGCGCGTAACCACCGCTTCGGGATCTGTGCCATAAACTGAATCGTAATCACCCGGAAAATCACGCCGCCGGTTGAACTGGTTGCAGGAAAGCACGAAGCACCGTCCCTCCACGGCGATGTGCCGCATCGACGCGGTCCACGACTCTCGGCTGTCGGCGGTGGGCGCGCAATAAATCTCGATGCCCTTCGCGTACATCGCCGCTCTCATCAAAGGCAGGTAGTTCTCCCAGCAGATCACTGCGCCTACCTTACCCAGAGGAGTGTCGAACACCGGAATCGTGGATCCGTCGCCGAACCCCCATACCAGACGTTCCGATCCAGTTGGCATGACCTTCCGGTGCTTGCCCAGAAAGCTGCCGTTGGGAGCAAAGAACAACACGGAGCAGTAGAGAGTGCCGCCGTCCCGTTCGACTACTCCGATGACAAGATAAACGCTGTTGCTTCGCGCGGTCCGGCCAAGCTCCTCAACTGCTGGACCGGGCACATCTACGCTGCTCTCCCAGTATCTGCGGAAGTCTTCGCGGCCTTTCTCCGACCGCGAACCAACCACCGCGCCGAAGTCGAGTCCCCGGGGATAGGCGGAGATAAACGCCTCGGGGAAGAGCACCAACTGCGCACCCTGACGGGCTGCCTCGCGCGCAAGCGTGTGCACTTTCTCCAGGGTGCGCTTACGATTGAAAACAACGGGGGCTGCTTGGACGACAGCCACCTTGACGCGCTGCGCGCCTGATGTCGCGTCGTCCTCTTTGTGGCCTGCTCGCTGCATAGTTCAAGGGAAACCGAGACGCGGGCCTTTGGTTCCAGGCAATATACACCACTCCAGGTCTTGCTGGTGCTCGAGTTTCCGGAGATGTCTATAGCGTTTGCCGCCGATTGCGGTCGGATGACGGGCTAAACGTTGACCTGCGGGAGATGTTCATGCCCGTAGCGAGCCAGTTAAGAACAGTGACTTCCACGGAGCTGGCGAACGTTTGGTCGCGGCGTTCAAGGACCAACTCGCATCATACAAAATAAAGTAAGGGCACAATCCGTTTGAACGCTAACGCCAAGTCCAAAATCAGGATCGACCAACTAACCAGTCTGGATCATTCCTTCCAGTCGCACATAGCTCGCTTCTATTCCACGCTCCATACCGGTAGGCAGAGTTGTTTTCTTGAAACGCCCCGCGACATCCCGATGTCGCTGGGGTTGATCGCTGCCGCCTTCACGCGAACGAGTGCTTCCCCCTCGCCCGGCTCCGGAATCGCGACTTCTTCGATTCGCAAGACCGACGGCGGTCCAAACTCAGCAAAACGCAACGCTTTCATTAGGTTGGTTCTCATAGAATCGCCATCACAACGCCGCCATCCACTCGCAAGGCTGCTCCATTCGTCGCTGAAGAAAGCTCGCTGGCCACGTAGGTCGCCATGGCTGCGACTTCATCCACGGTGGCAAAGCGCTTCAGCAGAGATGATGGCCGCACGTGCTCGAAGAATTCCTTCTCGATCTCGCCCTTTGACTTTTTCTGGTGCTTCGCCATGGCCTCGACGAACCCTGCCACACCTTCTGACTCCGTTGGGCCAGCAAGTATGCTATTGGCTGTCACGCGGGTTCCAGCAACCGACTCCGCGATCCCGCGCGCCACCGCAATCTGTGCCGTCTTCGTCATTCCGTAATGCACCATTTCAGCGGGAATCTGCACCGCCGATTCGCTGGAAATAAAGAGAATGCGGCCCCAGTTCTTTTTTAGCATTCCGGTGAGATAGTGTCGCGCGAGCCGCACTCCGCTCATTACGTTGATCTCAAACAAACGGTACCAGTCCTCGTCAGGAATCTCTGTAAATGGCTTCGGCTCGAAAATTCCTACATTGTTCACCAGCACGTCGACCACGGGCAATTTCGCAGTCACTGCCTCTGCGCCGGCTGGACCAGAAAAGTCCGCCACAATGCCATCGACCCTGGTCTTTGCAGCATACGATCGGATTGCTGCTATCGCCGCGTCCACGCGTTTCTGCGTGCGCCCGTTCACGTAGACATACGCGCCTTCTATCGCAAGTGACTTGGCGATTGCAAAGCCGATGCCTGCCGTCGATCCCGTTACCAGCGCAATCTTTCCAGTGAGTTTCAGATCCACATCGGGCTCCTTTGTGTGTCTCCAACAGATAACTGTGACGATTAGCGCAGTTCCGCTGTTTTCGGCAGTTCGGATACAGTCCATCCTCCTCCAAGGCCTTGATCAGCAATACGCTGGCATCCATGCGACGCCTCAGGATGTCAACATCATTTCGCTCGTTTTGAAGAGCGATCGTTTGTGCCGTGAGAACCTGAAGGTAAGGGTCCGCTCCTCCGATGTACCCTGCGGACCGTGTGTATGTCAGTCCGCAGGGCTACGCAGGTTAATGCCGATCATTATCGGCAACCGTATCAGCAACCGTCGACTTCGATGGTCAGGCCACATTCGTGACAGGTCCGGCTCCGACCAGGTTAGTTACAACGTTGATGTTGCCCTGGGTGGCTTTGGAATATGGACACTCCAGGTGCGCGCCGTCCACCAATGCCTGGGCCACTTCGCGCTCTATTCCCGGCAGGCTGACGTTGAGGCGAGCTTGCAGGAAGTAAGCCCCGCCAGTTGTGCCCAAGTCCACTTCGGGGTCAACGGCGAGATCAGCGGGCAGCCTGACTTTCATTCTGGCAGCGACGATCTTGATCGCCGACAGGAAGCAGGCCGACCAACCGACGGCGAACAACTGCTCGGGGTTGGTGCCAGTGCCGGGAGTGCCAGGAACCGAGAGCTTGACCTCCAGGCGGCCATCGGAGGTGCGGGACGATCCTCCGTCGCGGCCACCCGTGGTATGAGCTTTGGCGGTGTAGAGCACTTTATCGATTTTGGTTATGGTGTGTTCTTGTTCGGGTTGGGTCATGGTGTGTTCTCCTTAATAAAAAATTGTCCGTTGCGCGGAGGCGAATCTATTGGACGATGTTCATTTAGCGGCCTCAGCCAACGTGCCGCGTCACTAACCCTAAACGTGAGGAACCGGCAAAGTCTCGCACCAAGGCGGCCATCTCATCGGCAGCCGTGTCCAATGCGAAATGACCGGCGTCAAGAACGTGAACTTGAGCGTTCGGCACATCCCGGCGATAGGCTTCCGGCTCCGAGAGGTCGAAGGAGGGGTCATACTTACCCCAGATCACCAGCAGGCGCGGCTGCTTCTCGCGCATCCATGCTTGCCATTTCGTGTAGGCGTCCACATTGGTTCGATAGTCGTAGAACAGGTCGCTTTGAATCTCCGCCTGGCCGGGCTGACTCAGGAATGCGAACTCGTCTGTCCACAGAGCCGGGTCGTAACGATCCACGTTGGGATCGCTTCCGAGATGGCGGGTACGCGTTGTGGCCAGCGAGAGGAGATTTGTGCGAAGCGCACTTTCGTTCGGAGCGCGATCGGCCCAGAATGCCCGCCTCATCTTCCAGTTCGCCCCCAGGCCTTCGTTGTGCGCCACCGCGTTTTGAACGATCAGAGCTTCTACCCGCTCCGGGTGCGCCAGGACCATGCGGAAACCCACGGGGCCGCCGTAATCCTGCATGTAAAACGTGTAGCGCGAGAGCCCGAGCGCTTCGTTGAGATGATTCATGATGTCGGCGCAGTGATCGAACGTGTACGCAAATGCTTTCGGGTCGGGCCAGTCGCTGTGTCCGAAGCCCGGGTAATCGGGCGCGATCATGTGATAGCGATCGGAAAGCCGGGCGAAGAGCGGCTCGAACATTCGGGACGAAGAGGGCAATCCGTGGAGCAAGAGAATGGTTGGGGCATCCTTCGGGCCGGCTTCCCGATAAAAAATTGAGAGGCCGTCAACCTTCACCGTGCGATAAAAGACAGGTTGTGACATGGGTGTCTTCATCCTTTCTTGACCTTCGAGATGACCTGTGGCACACGCGATTGAGAAGAGCAGCGCCAGGCTCCTCGCGATTCTCTTGAGGTTCCTTATTGCGAAGTTCAGTGCTCTCTCAGAAATGCCCCCTTTTTCATGGCTTGGCTAGCCTCACATCGTCAGAACAACGCGGAACTCTGCCTTGCCGCTCATCATGCGGGCGTAAGCCTCGGCCGCTTTTTCGAGCGGATAGGTTTCAATCATGGGACACACGCCGCTTAGTTCGGCAAAGCGCAGCGTGTCCTCGGAATCGGCCGGCGTTCCCGCGGCCCAGCCCTGAATCGTTTTGCTTCCAGTGATGAGCTGCATCGGTGTGACCTCGATGGGATCGAAGGTCGCACCGATGACCATGAGCTCGCCGTTTGGCCCGAGACCGTCGATTAGCTCAGACATCGCTTTCGAGCTTGGGGCGGTGGCCAAAATGACCCGCGCTCCGCCCAGCTTTTGTAATTCTTCTGCCGCGTTGGTCGATTGGCTGTCGATGTACACGCTCGCTCCGAGTTTCTTTGCCAGTGGCGCGGTTTCGGAGCCGCGCCCGATGGCCACGACCTTATAACCAAACTTGTTCGCGAATTGAATTCCGAGGTGCCCCAGTCCGCCGATCCCCAGCACCGCAACCAGGTCGCCAGGGAGCGCACCACTGTGCCGCAGCGAGTTGTAGGTGGTAATGCCGGCGCAGAGCAAAGGCGCCGCGTCGACATCACTTAGAGTTTCCGGTATGGCTACAGTGCCTCGACGGGAGCCACCATGTATTGCTGGTATCCGCCGTCGTAGCTGATGCCCGGAATTTTCAGATTCCGGCAATTGCGAAAATCTCCGCGCCGGCACTCGCGACATGTGTTGTCCTGGCCGCCGTGCCAGCCGACACCGACACGCTGCCTCTTCTTCCACGCGGAAACACCGACACCCAGCTCATCGATGATGCCCGCCACTTCGTGTCCCGGAACGCGGGGATACTGAATTCCGGGCCACAAGCCTTCCTTCGTGAGCACGTCACTGTGGCAGACGCCACAGGCCTGCACCTTGATGCGCACGTGTCCTGCATCCGGCTCAGGAATCGCGCGTTCGACGATCTGGAAATCTGTTCCGGGACTGGAGACTTGCGCCACCTTCATCTGCGACAGCTTCATTGGTACTACCGTAGCTCTGCTCGTTGCCATAAATCCTCCTATGAATTTTCAGCCAATATTGAAGGTACTTACTGCCACTTGGCGCGGCGACAACACTGCTCGCCACGCCTTTACCCCACCTCGGTTTCGAATCGATGCTGCCGCGGATGGCGTGGGAACACGCGCACACAAGCTGTGCCGGTATTCTTCGCATCTGGTGGCTCGGACTCCACTTCTGCCTGGGTTGGTGGTCAATGGTGGGTAGTTTGGCAAATCGCCGCTGAGAACACATCACCAGATGCAGGGTTTTCTTGGTACCACGGGGGGCTTGTTGGTACGTACCTCTTTTGGGGTATCCGGGGGAGGAAATAAACTGCCGAGAATTACGGCTTCTGGTCAGCGCCGGTCAAAGCTGTCCCAAACATCGTCCCCGTAAGTTTTGCAAGTGCATGAATCTAAGAGCTTAGAAAATCCGCGAGATTAGGAAACAGTGGTAAAGCAGTACTGCGATGACGTGAAAACCTTGATTTCGATGGGTCGCACAGTTAACTCGCGACCTGGGCTTCATCCCGGAAAGCAAAGGCGTGCAACAGTTACTGTGAATTCGTTTCAGTCAGCCGAGGCCAGGTAACCTGAATCACGATGGTGGTGACGAGGGTCAGCAGAAAACTAGCCATTTGAGGATGAGCGGGCCAGATGATTCGCCCGAGGCCGAACATCCACGACCCCAACCCAACAGCGGTTCCAATCAAAGAAGCGATCAAACTGACTTTCAGAGTTTTCATGACCCATCCTCGATTGTAGGATACGACAAAGCTCCCGGTTTCGTTCCTTCCGGATTCCCTATTGCGAGATGGTTTGACTGATCCAAGTCTTACTGAGAACTGAGAGCTAAGAGCCAAGCCGGTACGCGCCATCCGGCAGCCCCGTGATCCGAATTCCGCCGTGCCCCTTGTGCCGGAGGTTGAGACCGATCAGCAGCGCGGTGATCTGCTCGACAATGCGAGCGTTCTCCAGTTTGCCGCCATCAAGCGCTCGCACGCCCGCGATCTTCGCCGCCAGTTCCATCGCAACCTGCGTGGCATTCGGATCGTCGCTGCACACGGGAACTAGAATCATGGCCGCTCCACCGCAGCCTGAGCCGACGGAGGTTGCATCGCCGCCTCCAGCACGCTCTTTGCCAGCGCGATTCTATCTTCATTTTTGCGCATGATGCTCGGAGTGCAATGCACGCGCATGCCGGTCTTGCGCAATTCTTCGGCAGCCGGCTCGTCCCCGGAATCGACCACCAGCAGATCGAGGAAGTCGCGATAGAAGTCAGCAACGCCTGCAATCGATACCGCGAAACCTTGCGCCGCCATGAGCGCTCCCGCGGGCCCGGTGACCGCGGCTCCCCCCACAATCGGGCTCACGGCCGCAATGCGGGCGCGGCTTTCGCGCAGCGCTTCGCGAATTCCCGGCACGGCGAGAATCGGACCGATGCTGGATACCGGATTACTCGGCGCCAATAGCACGAGATCTGCCGAGCGGATCGCCACGATCACTCCCGGTGCCGGCTCCGCATCCGAGGCGCCGGCGAACCGCACCGATTCCACTGGATCCTGGTACCAGCGCTGGACAAAATACTCTTCAAAGCTCAAGTCTCCCGCCGGAGTCAATACCCGCGTCTCCACCCGCGAATTGCTCATCGGCAGGATGCGCGCCCTGATTCCGAGCCGGGTCGCAATCTCGGATGTGGCGTCACTGAGCGTCTTGCCGTCGGCCAGCAGCTTGGAACGGAAAATGTGCGTGGCCAGGTCGCGATCGCCGGCATGAAACCAGGTCGGTTGTCCCAGCTGTCCCATGGCATTCAGGCAAAAGAAAGTGTCGCCCTTCACGCCCCACCCGCGCTCCGGGCTCAGTTTGCCGGCCAGCATGTAAGTGATGGAATCGAGATCGGGCGAAACGTACAATCCCCACCACATCAGGTCGTCGCCGGTATTCACGATGATCGTCAGTTCTTCCGGACGAACGATCTGCCGCAGTCCATCCACAAACTTGGCGCCGCCCGTGCCGCCGGTCAGAACCGTGATCATGCCGCCCTCCGAGCGTAGCCCGCCGCGTCGGCAGCGGCGCTCAGGCGTTGCGCCAGCAAATCGGACGGTGCCGCCGATTGTCCCGCGAACTCTCTTGCGAACTTTCTTGCGAACTCTGGATAAACCGGCAACCTCTGTCGCAACTCGAATCCTTTCGCTTCGGTCTGCCGTCGCAATTCGTCCAGATGCGGCCAGGGCTTTTCCGGATTGATGAAATCGGGCGTCAGCGGAGAAACTCCGCCCCAGTCATTGATGCCGCCATCCAGCAGATCGGCATAGTGCAAACCAACGCTCGTGTCGGAAAGATTCGGAGGCGCCTGAATGTTCATCCTCGGCATCAGGAGGCGCGCCACGGCCAGCGTGCGCAGCATTTCCCCGCGGTCCGGTTCTGGCCAGCGTGCCATCGGCGTTCGACTCTTGGCGCGAAAGTTTTGTACGATCACTTCCTGAATGTGCCCGTACTTCTCATGCAAGTCACGAATCGCGACTAGCGCATCCACGCGCTCTTCCAGCGTCTCGCCAATTCCAATCAGAATTCCCGTAGTAAACGGAATCTTGCGCCGCCCTGCATCTTCAATTACGCGCAGGCGCTTCGCCGGTTCCTTGTCGGGAGCGTTGTCGTGAGCGGCGCCTTTCGCAAGCAGCCGCGCGCTGGTCGTTTCCAGCATAAGCCCGATGCTCGGAGCCACGCGGGACAGCCGTTCCAGCCATTCCGCGCTCATCAGCCCAGGATTCGGATGCGGCAGCAGACTCGATTCGCGAAGCACCTTCTCGCACATCGCTTCCAGATAATGAAGCGTGGATTTGTATCCGAAGCGCCGCAGGGTATCGCGCATCTCAGGGAAAAGCAGCTCCGGCTTGTCTCCCAAGCTGAACAACGCCTCGGTACATCCCATGCGCTCTCCAGCGTGCACGACTTCCATCACCTCGTCGGGCGACATGGTGTGCGCACCGGGTTCGCCGGGATCGCGCCGGAACGTGCAGTAGCCGCAGTAGTCGCGACAAAGATTCGTCAGGGGAAGAAACACCTTGCGGGAATAGGTGATGATTCCCGGCTTGAATCTTGCACGGGCAAGTTGCGCCGCCGAGAGCAGGGAGGGTAGCATGGCGTCGTCTGTTCTGAGCAGCACGCAAGCCGCTTCACGAGAGATCGGCTCCGCGCCGGTGTTCGCCAACTCAGCCGCGGTGGCGGACTGCGCATCTGGGAGAAAGGTCGCCATACGTCTCAGCTTCGAAATTCATTTCACCCGAACCCGCCGCAAATTACGCCGGGCACTGGCAACGATGATAACGGACGGGGCGAATCTCTGTCCCGTCGTGGCTTTCATGGAGCCATTCAACGGCAGGTCCCGCAGGTTGCCGCATGAGCCTGAGCACGAGCGATTTCCGCAAGGCCATGGGATGTTTCGCAACCGGAGTTACGGTCATCACCGTCGACCAGGACGGCGAGATCCACGGCATGACGGCGAATGCTTTCACCTCGGTCTCGCTCGATCCGCCGCTGGTTCTGGTTTGTGTGGATCACCGGGCGCGGACGCACGCTCAGCTGCACGCCCGCAAGCGATTTGGAGTGAACGTGCTGCGCAGTGATCAACAGGCCATCGCGGAATACTACGCGAGCGCGGCGGAAACTCATCAGCATGCGGAAGCGGCAGGCGCCCGTTTCGATCGCACCGCGCACCGCACGCCTGTGCTGCAAGGAGCTCTCGCGTACCTCGAGTGCCGGTTACACTCGACCGAGACCGCAGGCGACCACACCATCTTCATCGCGGAAGTGGAAGAGGTCGTGGTGCGGGAAGGGGAGCCGCTGCTGTTTTTTCGCAGCCAGTATCGGGACATAGCGAAAATTGAAGAAGTCAGAAGTTAGATTGCAGAAGTAAGAACCAACGACTGCGTTTTTTCACTTCTATAATCTGACTTCTAACTTCTGACTTTATTTTCCCATCACCAGCTTTGCGATCGTCGCCAACTGCATGTTCGACGTCCCTTCGTAAATCTTTCCGATCTTGGCATCGCGCCAATATTTTTCAACCGGATAATCTTTTGTGAAACCGTATCCGCCGTAGATTTCTATGGCGAGCGAGGTCACGCGTTCGGCCACCTGCGACGTGAACAGCTTGGTCATGGCGGCTTCTTTCACAAAATTTACGCCGGCGTCTTTCATGCGGGCGGAGTTATAAACCATCAGGCGCGCCGCCTCGATCTCGGTTGCCATCTGCGCGACCTGGAACTGGATCGCCTGAAATTCCGAAATCGGCTTCCCGAATTGCATACGCTCCTGCGCATATTTGGCGGCGCATTCCCAGGCGCCGCGCGCCACGCCCAGCATCTGCGCGCCGATTCCGATGCGGCCTTCGTTCAGCGTTTCGATCGCGATTTTGTATCCCTTGCCGACCTCGCCGAGCACGTTTTCCCTGGGCACGCGGCAATCTTCCAGAATCAGTTCGCAAGTTGACGAAGCCCGAATTCCCAGCTTGTCTTCTTTTTTGCCGACGGTGAATCCGGGAAAATCTTTCTCGATCAGAAACGCCGTGATCCCCTTGTAGCCCTTCGACGCATCCACGGTGGCAAACAGTATGAACAATCCAGCCTCTTTGCTATTCGTGATCCAGAGCTTGCGTCCGTTGAGAACGAAGTCATTGGAATTGCCTTTGACCTCGGCCTTGGTTTGCAGGGCAAACGCGTCCGATCCCGATCCCGCTTCGCTCAACGCATAGGCGCCAAGCGTCTCCGACGTCAACTTCGGCAGGTAACGCTTCTTCTGATCTTCATTGGCCCAGCGCAGAATCGCATTCGCCACCAGCGTGTTCTGCACGTCGACGATTACGCCTGCGGAAGCGTCGGCCCGTGAGCATTCTTCGACGGCCAGGATCGCTTCAAAAAACTTGCCGCCCGGTCCGCCGTACTGCTCGGGAATCTCGATGCCCATCAGCCCGAGCTGGAAAAACTGGTCGATCAGGCTGTGATCGAACACGGCCTTTTCGTCCATCTCTTTGGCCAGTGGACGAATCTTGTCCTCGGCGAACTGGCGGACGTTGTCGCGGAAGAGAATCTCGTCTTCGGTAAGACTGGTGAGCGGCGTGGGATTCGCAAGCTGCAAAGTTTCCGGCATGAAGACACCTCATTTGTAGAGACGCGGCTTTCCGCGTCTGGGCAGGATGGCGTACCGGAAATTGTAGCAGCAGAAGACGGCGAGACGGCGACCGCTGGGTTGGTTCGGTGCGGTCATTAAGTTATTGCAGATCAGTTTTTCAACGATCTGATCCAACTTTCGGCCTTCATGACCTGACTGAAGCGTGCCTGCTGGGTGACGAGAATTGCGCGGTGCAGTTCCTCAGCTGAAACCTCTCCGGCGGCGTTCTTGAACGCCAGCGTGCCGGTTGCGTCAGATAGAAACTCGACTCCGAACCCAAGATGCATGGCTTGCCGCGCAGTCGTGTCGCAGCACATCTGTGTCATGTATCCGGCGATGGCTACCGTGCTGATTTCGTGAGCACGAAGCCATGCTTCCAGCTCCGTGCCGGTGAAGCTTCCGGGTAGCGACTTGTGAACCAGCACCTCGCGATGCCGGGCGGCAATTCCGGGATGCAGCTCCCACTCCCGGCTGCCCTTGCGAAACACCGCCGAATCGGCTTGCGGCGCCGCATGCTGAATGACGACCACTGGAACGCTGGCGGCTGACGCCGCGTCCATCGCGTGCAGGATATTCTCAAGGCTCCCGGGCGGATCGGTGACCGGCAGCTTACCACTGAAGTACTCGTTCTGAACGTCAATCACCAACAGCGCACGTTTCGGCATGTTAGTCGGGATTTCCTTTTCTTAGTTTAGAGACGGCATGGATTCTACTGTACTTCTCTCGCCAGTTTTGCGTCCCGTGGCTATCGTCAGCGGCGGTTGATGAGCGCGGCGACGTAGCCGGCGCCGAATCCGTTATCGATGTTTACTACGCTGACATTGGAGGCGCAGGAGTTCATCATTCCGAGGAGAGCGGCCAGGCCTTCGAAGGCTGCGCCGTAACCTACGCTGGTGGGAACGGCGATCACCGGGACTCCTACCAGGCCTCCGACTACGCTGGGGAGAGCGCCTTCCATGCCGGCGCAGACTATGATTACGCGGGCTTTGGCTAGGGCCTTGCGATGGGCTAGCAGGCGGTGAATGCCCGCGACTCCGACGTCGTAGATGTGCTGGACGTTATTGCCCATCAACTCCGCGGTTACGACTGCTTCTTCGGCTACCGGGATGTCGCTGGTTCCGGCGGACACGACCACGATCACTCCCTTGCCGTGCGGCTTGCGATCGCGTTGGAGGACGATGGCGCGTGCGAGTGGACGATAGTCGGGTTGGGGCCCATGGTCGGCGAATGCGGCGGCTACGGCGGCGAACTGTTCTTCGGTGGATCGCGTAGCCAGCACGTTGCCGCCGTGGGCGGCGAGGCGGGTGAAGATTTCGGCTACCTGGCGGGGCGTTTTGCCCTGGGCGAAGATCACCTCGGGCATGCCCTGGCGCAGGGCGCGATGATGGTCGAGCTTGGCGAAACCCAGGTCCTCGAAGGGCAGGTGACGGAGGCGCTCCACGGCTTCGTCGGGGGAAAGGCGCTTCTTTCTGACCTGATCGAAGAGCTTGCGAAGGGCTTCGGAGTTCATGGGCGCTGACGCCATTGTAGATTGTTGGGGGCTGTGCAGGGTCGCGCCGTGCGAGATCAGCCACAGGGGGGCAAGGGCAACACAGGGGTAGAACTGGCCGGCGGGACGCTGACGCTGCCATAAAATCAAGTGCTTTCAGTCACTTGCGTACATTACTCCAGTGGTTCAACGACCTTCGGATAGATTGCCCCTGCCATCGGCGCACCCTATAATCGGCATACTCTGCTTCTGGATTCTCTGGCAGGTTTGCGGGCAGGTAGGCCCTGAGGAGTAGGGTGTGTCTTTTGGCCGATGTTTATTTTGGCCAAGATTTGGGCTGATCCGAACCCGTATGCTTAGACGCCTGCAAATCACGCTGATGGCTGGCTTGGCCGCAATCTCCTTTCTTTCCACAATGTTTTCGACGATGCCGGCGCGGGCGCAGTCGGGTGCGTCGGCAGGCGCGCGGGCGGGAGCTATTACTCCGACTACCGACGAATCCGGCCGCAAGATTTACGTTAACGAGGATGAGCCTTCCGCGGGTTCGCGGTCGCGGGCTTCGACGCCTTCACCGTCTCGGCTGGTTTATTGGAGTTCGACCGAGCACCGCTTCAAGCCGGTTCCGACGAGCGGAGCGGTGATGCGTGCGGCGCGCTCGGCGGCTTCGGAAGTCAACAACTACCTTGACGGCAAAGCGCAGGCTCACCCGACGCTTAACCGCTCCTTTACTCAACAGGATATCGACGCCGCGATTGACGCGGCGGCCGCGCGGCACCATGTGGATCCGAGCCTGGTGCGGTCGGTGGTCAAGGTGGAATCGAATTTCAATCCCAATGCGGTGTCGCGCAAAGGCGCCATGGGGCTGATGCAGTTGATGCCTTCGACCGCCCG
>JBEKWX010000021.1:0-19411 GCA_049512675.1 Terriglobales bacterium
CGGCTGCACCATGCATCCGCAGCCGCAACTTCAACCCAGATGGACCAGATCCTCTCTTAATTCTATTGCTAACTTGTCCAAAAGGTTCTGACGACGTACACACTCGATTCGCGACCTCCCGCGCCTGCAAGCAGAGGAAGGCGAGCCACCTTATCATCCTGAAGACTACCCGTCACGGCGCGGGCCCTTCGAGGCAATCGCACCCGGAAGTCTCGCTCGCTACTTCCGCCGACACCGAGGTAGCTGTGCCTGGGCCCTCGAGGCCGTTGAGTTGACCAGGAGAAGGCGCGCGGATTTCCATCAGGGCCAGGAGCGTACTATGAAGCTCCTTAAACAGGCCGAATATATGGCTGCAACCGGCTTCACCCTCCACCCGACAATCGCCTTTCGCTCGGGGCTGGGTCCATATAAGGCACAGCGGTCTCCCTCTTTCCTAGTCGGCGTTCGGGCTGGCGTAACAGGACTCGCGCTGTCCCGTTCTTTTTTTCGGCGCTGTCTGGATTACTTTTTTGTGCGTGATTGATAGAAATTGGTCTCGGCAGTCGCGGTGCGCCAAATGCAGGCCGGTGCGTCCCCGGTAGAAAACAATCTCGAAAGGCCACCAAAGGATCGCCTGGCAGAAGCAACATCTGGGCAGAAAACTCAATTCAGCCAACCGATCAGCGCGGAACGCTGTCCTAAAAGTTAGGCAGTCCGAAATGCCTTAACAAGTATGCGACCGCAAGAATGATCAGGACGTAAAAAAACAATTTCGAAGATAATATCCGGTCCATGACGCATCCTCGATCTTCTCCCGCTTAGTTCGGATTGAATTTCCGGTAGCGCGCAATCACCGGCCGGCCCGTGGCTCACATCGTCGGGCTGGCCGGTCGAATCAAACTGCGGAGCAAGCGCGGCTATTCACCGGGGCGCGGCGGAATCGCAACGTAGTTGCCAGGATTGGCCTCCATAGCCTCGCGAATATCTGGGTGCTCCGAGAAGAATGCGCCCAGCTCCGGATGCTTCTTCGCATAGTCGTCGCTATCGATTAGCGATGGCTTATAGGCGAGCTCGCGCGCGATATTCGGATGCTGGCTCGCGAAGTCGCCCCAGGTGTCGAGCTTTTGCATGGGGATGTCGCTGGGGTCGGCGGCCTTGAACACGATAGTGGTATTTCCGTTTTCGACGACGCCGAGCGTCTTATCTTCCTGCGCGATCGATGGAGCAGCGAAAGCGACTGGGAGCGCAACTGCGAATAACAGAGTCAATATACGATTCATCTTCTTCACCTCTCGCTGGTTACGCGACTACAAATCGGCACTCTTTCAATAGGTAGCAAATCTCATGCCGGAATATTTCACGCCATATCTGTTGATACATCAACTATCTCAAGAAGCGAGAAGGCCATTACTTACATACTATTGGGCTCTTTGTTCGATCTTTCGCTGGTCCATCACTGTCAGCCTAAGGCCTCTCGTTTGAACTTTCTTTCTTATTCCTCCCTGGAGGTTCAGGGGTTACCCCTGCCAAAGGAAGGGTGACACCCACGATAGAATTCCCAGCAGATTTAGTGACCGCGCACAGTTTGCGGCGTTCTACTTTGCGCCGAGCTATCTCAGCTCGCGGCCCGTGCAAACGAGTATCAGCGTCGAGGTTTCTCGCCGCGGTACTCGGAGGCTGAGCTCCACGACTCCGGCCGCGACGTTCAGTCCGTTCTGCCCTTCGAGTGATACAGGCGGAAGCCTGCGTCGAACTCCACATTGAAGATTTCACTCGGTTCCTGATCGTGAAAAATTTGCAGGGTCCATCCCCAGGCCGCGAAACGCCCCCGATGAAATGAGGCCTTTTTAGCTGCAAATTCCGATTGGCAAACGTCTTGCTCGGGCTGAAGAGACTCGAATGGAGCGGTCAAAAGCAGAGGCGCAATCATGGACATGAACACTCATGCTACGGCGGACGACCTGCCAATCTTCCCGGGAATCGGTATCCTGCCGGCGGAGTACGCCAGCATGTGCCGGAGGAAGCTGCCCGCGGAAGGCGAACGCAAACTTCTCTTCGCGGTGCTCGAGGACGCGATCCGATGCTACCTCAAGCATCGCGATGGCGATCAAGCCTGCCGCAAGGACCCGGAGTTCCTCGAAGCGGCGCGATGGCTCAGCTCCGACGAGGAGTCAGGCCCGTTCTCATTCGTCACGGTCTGCGAAGTTTTGGGTATCAACGCAGATCGGTTGCGCACTGGTATCCACAACCACATCGGCCGCCTGGAAGAGATCCGCACCTGAACAGCACCTATCGGGGCCGCGTCGTCTTTCCTGAAATGCGGGACCGCTGATCGGTAAGCCAGAAAGTTTTACCGGGGAACGCTGCCGCCCGCATGCTCTAACTGCCATTATTGGAGCCAATTTACTTTTAAATATAGAAAATGGGCCAATCGGCGCGGTACTTGCACCAAAAATACTGTCTGGCAATCTGTTCTGCGGTAAGAATTGGAAAAAATGCAGGTTGATAAAAAAAGGGACGACCCTCGCATCCTGGTGGTCGAGGACGATGAAGACGCGCGCGAAGCGATGGTCGCTCTTCTGCAGATGAAGGGCTATCGTGCAGTGCCGGCGGGCAATGGTAAGGAGGCGCTGGATTATCTAAATCGCGCGCCGGTGCCCGATCTGATCATTCTCGATCTGTGGATGCCGGTGATGGACGGCTGGCAGTTTCGCAACGAACAAATCAAGGACCCACGGCTGGCAGAAATTCCGGTAATCGTCCTAACCGCATTGAGCGACCGAACCGACATTGATGCGAACGAAATCATCATTAAACCAGTAGATGTGGATCGCCTGCTCACCACGGTAAGCCACTACTGCAGGCGGGAGCAGACCGCATGAATCCGGATGACCATCGCAACGCCCAGGTGCGGAGAGAAGTCGAGGCTCTCGAACATCGCGAAGCTCAAGCAATGCTCAGAGCCGACACGTCGACGCTGCAGACGCTGTGGGCCGACGAGCTGCTCGTCAACAGCACCGCGAACCTAATCGCGGGAAAACAGATCCTGCTTGAAATGGTCAAAAACGGACGGCTCAAACTGCGAATCTATGAACGCCGTCTGGTTCGAATCACCACGTTCGGCGAGATGGTCATCGCCACCGGCAACGAAGTTTCTCAGCTGATCGGAAATACCGCCGAGTACAAAATGTTCGTCAGCTACATGAACGTGTGGGCGAAGCGCCGGGGGAATTGGCGACTGGTCGCGCGTCATGTCGGAATCATCGAGAGAGAGAAACCGGTGCCTCTGCAATGATTGCTTGCCCGATCGATTTCGCTCGCAGAAAATCCAGACCCTTATGATGTTGCTAAGCTCTCCGATTCCACGATTCTGTTGAAGAGCGGGTCGCCAGCCTTCGGCCAGACCGCGGAATCCGCCCTCTAACTACCACGGAGCAGCGTCAGCCGTTCTCTCGTACATAGGCTCGTGACAGGTGCGCTCCGCGGGGCATCCGGGACTTCGCGCGTTGGAGAATGAAGCGCCGGACGGCGCGGACTGCTTGGTTGGTGCCAGTGCAGACTTGAGAACATCCCGCATTTATGAGCTCAGTCGATTGGCGCAGCGCCGCCGCCCCGCCTGCAATGATCGTCAAGCGCGACGAAATGGATCGTAAAGCCGCCACCAGTCCCAGCGCGGCCGGCAAACATTCGGCCGACATGCATGAGATGAAGACGAAGTCCGGCGTGAACCGTTTGACCAGATCGGAAATCTCGTCCGGAGATTTATTCTCACCGGCAAAGGTTGCGTCCGCGCCCTCTTTGCGCAGCAGTTCGAGCAACATCAACAACCCCAGGAAGTGCAGCTCGCCGGGCGCCAACACGCCCAGCATTCGCACGCTCGGAGAAATGCGCGGTTTGACGAACCTGTTTCCAAGTTCAGCAATCAGCTGATGCGTTGTATCGATGATGAGCCGCTGGTTCTCGTCGCTGATATGGTCTTCAGCGCGCTCCTCACCCATCAGCACCAGCGCCGGCTGAATCACCTCGTCAAAGGTTCGCTCTAGACAGTTCTCATCGCAATAGCGGATAGCAACATCTCTCGCTCCGGAAGGATTGAGTTCAAGCAGCAAGCGGTAGAAGTCGTGGTAGTCGTCGAGAACGCGGTCCGCCCCGAGCAGAATTGAGAGAAACCCCAGCGGAGGAATAAAGTCACCCGCGACCTTAAGACAAGCGGTCAATGGCGTGGAAAGCAGCAGCCCGGGTATTCCCCACAGCCATGACCAGTACATCGCGGATATCAGCAACGCGACCGGAGAGACGTCAATCCCATGGCCAATGATAAATGGTTCGGCAACCTGCGCCGCAACCTGGTCGATAATCACAAAGGCGCCAAGAATCTCGAGCGCTTTGCTCCAGCCGGGAAACAACGCAAAGGCGACGAGCGCGGGCAGCAGCGCCGAACTGATCGCGCCGACATACGGAATGAACCGCAACAGGAATGCGACCACACCCCACAGTGGGGCGCTCGGCAGCCCGAGCAACCAGGCCACGGTTCCGGCGGCGATGCCGTAGGCAAGATTGATCGTGGAAAAAAGCAGCAGGTAGCGGCCGACGGTGTAGCCCGCGGTTTCTATCGCTTGCGCTACGATCGGAATTCTCCCTCGTGCTGCAAGCCGGACAAATCGATCGCGCAAGTCCTTTCGGCTGTAAAGTAGAAAAAACAGCAGCATGATGATGAGCAGTGTATTGACCATGCCATCGACGATCGCAGCAACCGGCTTCAGGCTGTCGCTGAGAGAGCCGGGAATCGGAAGCGCCATAACCTCATGCGGCCGGCGGGGGGCAGGATTGGCGCTTTCCACGCGACGCTGAACGTCGGAAACCGCATCCTTGATATGCTGGAGCCATGGGGGCGTGTTTGTTTCAAGCGCCGCCAATTTGTTGCCGATATTGTCCGAGTATCCAGCGACCTGGTCGGCAACAGTAGTCAGTTCAATAGTCAGAAAGTAGCCAATCGCCGAAATTGCGCCGATTACCACTAGTACTATTAATGCGGCGCTTATGAGGCGCCCGAAGTAGCGCTCGAGGCGGGTTGCGACGGGACTGAAGACCACGCTCAGAATGAGCGCAATCGCCAGTGGAAGCAGGACCGGTCTGCCCAGATACAAAGCGCCGGTAGCGATGATCAGTGCGCACACCGGTGCGGCAACCGATAGCATCGCGAAGCGATCCTCACTTTCGCCGAAACGTTGCCCTGTCTGCTTTTCGATCTCCGCCACTGTTTCTATCCAAAGTTGCAGACGTTGCCAGCGTTGCCCGAGCTTCAGCGGCTGCTCTGCGGCCAACGTCTGTAGTGCGCCGCAACCGGAGCAGTTAGGTGCGCTGTGATATCGTGATCCAAAAGCAGCAACCAATGTGCCATCGCCAACGTCGGGAGGAATCGTGTATGCCAGGCGCGAGACAATTCGCTCTTTTGCCGATTTTCGGGAACGACTTGTCCACACGGAAGTCGCCCGATCTGTAAGAAATGCAGGAACTGGCGCACGCGTCCCGAGTTTTCGCGGCGGAAAAACCCAAGTGTGAAATTTCTCTCCGAATCAACGGATCGGAAAGTGTTCTTGGTGAGTAACCCGTCGCGAAAGGCCATATTTACTAGCGTTTTTCTGAGCTCTGAGGGGCGGCACAGCGATTGCTCTGTCGTCTCCCGATAGAATCCGTAGTCAATTTGAGAGCGTGCGAAGGAGAAACGATCATGAATAAGTCGATCATTCCCGCGATAGCGCTGACTGCAATCGTTTGCGCATGCTCGCTACTCCAGTCCTGCTCCGATACCAGCAGCCAAACGACGTACACCACGACGACTGGCGCGCCGGGCGATCCGCCGGCGCAAACTACCACCACGACAACTACCACTGATCGGCCCGATAGTGTCGTCGGATCCACCGCGAATACGGCCGGAACTATAATCGCGGCGCCATTTCGGCTCATCGGAGATGCACTGAGTATCGTTTTCTAGAACAGCCCGCGTCGGAGAGATTCCGGTCCGCGCGCGTCATACCGTCTGCAATCCACTTTATTTGGAACGGCAGGACCGTCTGGTCATCAGAAACGACAGACCGGACGGTCTCGGTCGTATGATCACTTGATCACTCGTAGGTCAGGGAGTGGGGTCTCGACTGGCATGTCGGTAAGAATTACAGACTCAATCCCGCATCCAGTCGGACCTTTTGAGCGTAATGTCAAGATAAGTCATAGTATTTTTGACTCGACGCTCGGTTGCGCATGGTTGTTGCAGTCCACCGGTGAGGCAACCGCATATCGGTAAAATCTATGGCAAACGAAATTCGAGTTTTGATCGCCGAAGATGACGTCAACACACACGAGGAATGGCGTGAGTCGCTTGCGGCGTGGGGGTTTCGCGGCGAAATCGCGGAGGACGGGGTGCGGGCGCTGGAGCTCATCGGCAGCTTCAACCCGCACATCCTGCTGTCGGACCTCAGGATGCCGCGCAAGGGCGGACTCGAGCTTTTGCGCGATATTCGCGAGTTGGGGATTGACCTGCCGACCATCATGATTTCGGGGCAGGGTGAAATACCCGACGCGGTCGAGGCGCTCAAGCTGGGCGCGCTCGATTACCTGCGCAAGCCGGTTGACCCGGCTCACATACAGCGCGTGCTCAAAAACATCGCCGACAACATCAACATTCGCGAGGAGAACTCCACGCTGCGCCGGCGCCTGGCGGAGGTCGGCGAGCTCGGGCCGCTGTTCGGGCACTCGTTGGCGATGCGCAAAGTGATCACGGCCATCGAGCGGCTGGCGCAGTCGTCGGCATCGGTGGTGATTACCGGAGAAAGCGGAACGGGCAAAGAGCTGGTGGCGCGCACAATTCACGAACTCTCACCGCGCCGCAACGGCGCTTATGTGCCGGTCAATTGTGCGGCCATCCCCGAAACTTTGATGGAGAGCGAGCTGTTCGGGCACGAGCGCGGCTCGTTTACCGGCGCCGACCGACGCAAGGAAGGCTGCTTCGAGGCAGCCAACGGTGGCACCTTGCTGCTCGACGAATTGACCGAGATGAAGGCCGAGCTGCAGCCCAAGCTGCTGCGCGTGATCGAGGAGCAGCGGCTGCGCCGGGTGGGCGGCACCGCCGAGATCCCGCTGGACGTGCGGGTGCTGGCGTCGTCGAACCGCGACATCGAGCAGGCGGTACGCGAGGGCAAGCTGCGCTCCGACCTTTACTACCGGCTCAACGTCTTCACGATTGCGTTGCCGCCGCTGCGCGAGCGCATCGACGACCTGCCGCAGCTGGCGCAGATGTTCATCAACCACTACGCCGCGCAAAACAGAAAGGACGTGACAGGGATCGACGAGGAATGCATGAAGGCGATGCAGGCTCATCCGTGGCCAGGCAACGTCCGCCAGCTGCGCAACGTCATCGAGCGCGCGCTGATCGTGTGCGAGGGCCGCACGATCCGCAAACCCGACCTGCCCGACGAGTTCCGCGCGGCGGGCGGCGGCGGCTTCATCAAAATTCCTCTCGGCACTTCGCTCGACGACGTCGAGAAGGAACTGATCTCGCGCACTATCGAGTTCACGGCCGGCAACAAAACCCGCGCCGCCGAAATCCTTGGTGTCAGCGCCAAAACTTTGTACAACAAGCTGGAACGATTCAGCACCGACCGTTCCTAGGTTGAAACGACCGGGAGGCGCCTCGGCAAGAGTCAGCCTGCCGACTGATCGCGCGGGGAGACTATGCAACTGCGAGCAAGATTAGCGCTGATGGCTTTGGTGCTGATGCTCGTTCCCACCGTAGCGCTGAGCATCATTACACTCGACTCCCGAATCAGCGGTATGGTCGACAACATGTCGCGAACAGCCGACTTCATGATCGCGCAGATATTCGAGCAGGTGCGCCTGGTTCTTTCACAAGGAGGCAGCGACATCCCCGGCGCGCTTCGCGGCAGCGATCCGCTGCGCAAGCTGCTCGATTCGACGGTTGCTTTCGGTCCAGCGGTCGTGGCCGCTCAGATCGTCGGGGACGATGGCACCGTGATAGTGGCGGCCAATGGCGAAGGCGAGGGAAAGCCAGCGCTCAATTTGCCGTCGGTCAACGAACTGGACGAACAAGCTTCGCGATGGTTCCTGTTCACGTCGCTGCCCAGTCTTCTGACGGCGAAGGTTTACGAAGCGCGGCGCCGGGTGGACATTAATGGTCAACCGGTCGCGACAATCTCGGTCGGCGTGACGACGGCGCTGATCGCGGACCGGGCACGCCATCTGCTGGTGGTGATCGTGGTCACCACAGGGCTGGTCATCGCCGCTGCAATGCTCGCGGTATTACTGATCGCCAAACGGATCCTCGAACAACTGGCCGTCCTGAGCCGGGGTTTCGAACAGCTTGCCGCCGGAAGGAATCCTTCGGAGGTCAAGGTCTCAGGGGCCAGCGAGTTGAGCACGCTGGCCGAGAAGTTCAACGAACTTTCGCGGCAAGTCCGGGCGGATCGGTCTCGCCTGGACAGCGACCAGACTCATCTGTTCGACGTTGTCCGTTCAATCCAGGACGCCGTCGTGCTGCTCGACGCCAATGGCGTGGTGCTGTTCGCGAACAAGGAAGCGCAGGAGCGGCTGGCGCCGAAGGACAGCTCGCTCGAGGGCGCATCGCTCGCCTCCGCGCTCGGCCGAGAGCACCCTTTGCTGACACTGGTGCACTCGAGTATAGCCGGTACCGAAGCTCACGACGTTCCACTGTCGCTTCCGGCGGGCGGGACCTATCTGGTTTCATTCTTTCGCCTGGGTCGCGAGCGAGTTCCGGCCGGCCTGCTGGTCGTGTTGCGAGACCTGACGCCCGTCATCGAGCTCGAAACCGCACTCGATTCGTCGAATCGGCTAGCGCGCCTTGGGACGCTGATTTCCGGTCTGGCTCATCAACTGCGCAGCCCTCTGAACGGAATGAATATGAGGCTCGAGCTGCTGCGCCACGAAGCCGGCGACGCGGGTGCAAAGCACATCGATAAATTGCGCCACGAGGTGACTCGCCTCGACGAAGCGGTCGAGGCGCTGCTCAGGTTCATGCGGCCCGAGCAATTGAAGCTGAGCGATTTCGACATGAACGAGTTGCTCAAGGAACTCGGTGCGCGCGTCAATAACGATCGGACTAAAGTTGAGTATCAACTCGATCCAGCGCTGCCGTCGGTCCAAGCCGACCGCGGATTGATTTACGAAGCGCTCACAAATCTGATAACCAACGCGGAACAAGCGATGCCTGACGGGGGCAGATTGACGCTTGCCAGCCGACTGCAAGGCTCGGCGGTCGAACTCACTATCGCCGATCGTGGTCCTGGTATTGCCAAGGAGCAACTGGATCGGATCTTCGACTTATATTACACAACCAAAGCTAGCGGGAGCGGGCTTGGCCTGCCCTTCGCGATGCGGGCAATCGAACTCAACGGCGGGAAGATAGCGATAGATTCGGAATTGGGCCAAGGTACGGTGTGCAAGGTTACGATTCCGATTACAGCAAATGCGCCTGCCAAATCAGTGGTCTCTAGCGCTGCTTAAGCGAGTTAATCAGCCGATCATCCGGCCGATCCTCGTCGCACTTTCTTTGCCACTGATTTTTCTCGCCGGATGCTCTGGCGGAACGCCAAGCATGGCGCGCGTGACAGATTTCTTCAGCGGCAGCTTATCTCCCGCCGAATCTCCGACACCGACAGCGACTCCGACCCCGACCACAGTCCCAACTCCGGTGGCAACTCCGCAAGCGGAAAAAACGACGGGACATCCACGAAAGAAGACTGCCCGGCAGGCGCCGACTGCGTCGAAGCAAGCAGCGAGCGTGCCCAACCATGCCGAGAGCCCCGGTCCGAGCGCGGACGTGAGTCTGGAAGCCAATCCGGGTGCAGGGCCGGCGGGCACTCCCGCATTGAGTTCTCCGGCGCTGGAATCATCCGGGTCGTCGGCCGACGCCAATCCTGCGAAGGCAGTGAAGTTAATTCAGGACGTCGATAGAATCGAAAAACGAGTTGACCGCAAAAATTTAAGCGCTGACGATTCTCAACGCGACATACTAGCGCAGAAGCTTTTGCAGGAGGCCAAGAAATCTCTCGCGGAGCGCGACAGCGTCGCCGCTATCAGTCTTGCGACGAAGGCCTCAACCTTGCTCAAGTCGCTCCCAAAGCTCGCCGATTCAGCTAGCCCAACCGCGCCGTAGCGTGCAGTCAGGCAGCACCGCTCATGTCTGTCAGCTCGATCTTTTCCCTCATAGCATCGACAGCCAGATAGTCCTCTGCGCGTTCGGAGTCGTGAAGAAATTACCCGCACCCCCTGCACAGAAAAGTCTTGCAAATTAAGGCCTTAGCGCGGCCCCATCCTTGCTTTCTCAAGATTGGAGTTACGGCAACGGTCGTGAAACCAAATCAACCAAAAAGGAGCAATCCGAATGAATCGCGATCAGTTGAAAGGCAAATTCAAACAGATGGCCGGCGAGATCAAGCGAAAATGGGGACAGGTCACCGACGATGATCTAACGCAGGCTCAGGGCAATACGGAAAAGTTGGTCGGAAGGATTCAGGAACGTTCGGGCGATCAACGCGAAGCAATCGAAAAGTGGCTGAAGTCAGAGGACATCTAACAATTCCTCCACCGAGCGGCGCGGGCGAATTGCCTGCCCACTCGCGTCTCGCACAGGAAGAGGCTTATGAAAATCAGATACTCATTCAAACTGATCGTACCGGCAATTTTATTCGGAATGGTCTTGTCGGTTCCTTGTTTCGCTCAGGACGCGCCGGCAAGCCAGTCGATGCATCAGGCTGGTCAAGAAGTAGAACAGGCTGGTTCCGATTCCGCTGCAGCTGCCAAGGACGCATATCACGGAACGGCGCGTGCCATTAAGGACACGACGATCACCGCCGAGGTCAAGACCGCGTTGGCGCGCGACAGGAATGTCACTTCCTCCGCAATACACGTCACCACCACGGCCGGCGTCGTTACTCTGAAGGGCAACGTGCCTTCGCCCGAAATGGCGAAGCATGCCGCGCAGCTCGCGGAGCAAACCAACGGCGTCAAGAGCGTGAACAATCAGCTTATGGTGCTTAGCTCAGCGAGCACCGACTAGTTCAACTATCAGCTTATGTGGGCCGTCGCCGATTCGAGTGCCTATGCCGCCGAGTTTGGCGCGTCCTTTTCGCGCGCGTGGCGTCCAGTAGAGGATGCGGTCCGGTCCAATGATTGATCGCTTGGCGGTGTCGGTACGGAGTTCCGACATGACGAAATCGCGGAAGCCCCATCCCATTGTCCAGGTAGCTCAAATAGCCGCCAGCGAACTCAACGACCTGCTCAACGCGATCGGGTTGCGCATTTCACTCTTGCGCAATCAGCTCGCGGCGTCGGCATACGAGGCCGAGATGGTTCGTTTGGCTGGACTGGTCGAGAAGGCTTCTCAGCGCGTTCAGCGTTTGGAGGAATATGCGCGCGCGGAGGAGCTGGTCGCATCGACGCGGCCAGGTCGCCCCAAAAGGAGGACTAATACTCCGGGGACGAATAATCCCGCGATCGTTTCCGAGCCAGGGCCGCGGACCGCACTTTTGATTACCGACTCGTCCGTCGAAAATAGCGCGATCAAGGAATGCCTCGAGCGTAGCGGATGCACGGTCGTCGTGGCCGAATCCTCCGCCGACGGGTTGAAGATTCTTCAAGCCAATCACAATTTCGATCACATCGTGTGTGATTCCGTAATTATCGCTGAGGCGGGCTGGAGCTTCACTGCGGAGTTGTCGCGCGCCGCTCGCGCCTCGCGAGTTTACGTATTGCAGCGGCACCGCTTACCTGAGCGCTCACTGGAACATCGCGAGTAACAAGCAAACATGACATCGTTCGCACTTTCGATCTGAGTGGATTAGGAAGATGCTATTAGCGCGTCTGCGCCTCGGCAATGCAACTGGCTATTTTGCGACACCTCCTTCCGTAGCCGCAGTCAGCGCGAACAACATCACGGCAGACTGAAGAACGGCCATTACTCTCCTTTTCATGATCGTTCGCCTCACAAGCCTTGATCGTGCATGGCGGATGCCAACTGATCTGCGGCGTGGATCGGGAAGTAAGTAGCAACAAATTGGCAGCGCGTATCTGGGATTGTGGTGTTGTTTTTTCACAGTGCCGACCTCAGGGCCTTGAGTCTAGTAACCTGGTGGTGTCGCGGCCGGGGGTGCTCCGTTCATTTAGATCAGTAGTACTGGCCTAATATCGAACGGACAACCCAAGGCCGCGCGTGCTGGCATACGGATTGCTCACGTCAGTTACTATTGCAGTTACTATTTGGATTTCGTTTTGGAGGTAACTATGGCGAACAGAGCCGATCCTGATTCGGCTCGCCCACGCTGGTCGGGCGAGCTCTATCGGGACTGCTGCGGGAAAAACAAGTAAAGCCTGTCCCAGTCTGGCAGGGTCGGTGGTCGCGACGCGTCCCCCCGTCTTTACGACTCCGATCCTGCCGGACCCTCTCCACGCACTACTGACGCTACAACGTTTCTCCGCTCGGAGTCTTGGCCGCAGAAACGACTATAGCTACTGAGCAGTTTGAGTCTCGGAGTATGCGATCGACTTTGGGACCAAAATACAAACGCTGCTCGACCGATCGGTACAGAACACCCATTATCAGCAAATCGAATCTGCCGGTTTCGACCGTTTGTAAAATTACCGACTCGGGTTTGCGGCCAGCGCCGACTTGCCCGTCGATCGCCAGCTTCAGTTCCGAGCCTAGCACCTTGATTTCATCGACGATCTGCTGACCAGTTCGCGCCAGACGGATACCACGCAGCATCCCGGGAAACCGCGCCCCGGGATTTTCCATCACGTAGAGCGCAGTCAGATGAGTCTCGATCGCCTGCGCGTACAGCATCGCGACCGCTGCGCCTCGGCGCGAGTATGCGGAGCCTGTAATGGGTGCTATCACGCGTTTGAACGGTACCGCGCCTCCGGCAACATAGCGCGCGATCACCACTGGCGCGGGAGAATCGCGCAGAACCTCCAACGTCACCGGATCGTCCAGCAGTTCCTCGCCTTCCACTGCCGACACTCCGACAAAGATTGCGTCGTAGCCGCGATGCGCTTCCTCGACGATAGCCTCTGACCTCGACTCGCCAGCGGCGGTGCGTTGCAGGACGTGTCCGGCGCCGCACAAATCGGCGATCATTTTGAGATTGGCGAATCTCTGGTTGAGGTTCGCCTTTCCACCGCCGTCTTCGTTGCCACGGGGCAATTGGAATATCGTAATCGTCGCGTCCTTATGATTGCCGAGTGCGGCCGCCAGGTGGGTCGCGAGTTGTGTATGCGGTCCGCCTCCGTCCACAACCAGCAACTTGGCGCCCTCGCGTGAAAACGGCAGCAGCGCGCGCAGTCGTTCACGATCGGTGCGCTCAGTTTCACTGGCCCGCTGCGGAACATCACTTAACGCCCATCCGAGCAGCGGCGGGGTGATCATCGACGTCGCGATCGCTACCAAAACGATAACCGTGTACATCTGCGGCGTCAGTATTCCAAGGCTCAGTCCGAGCAGCGCAACAACGATCTCCATGCCGCCGCGTGCGTTCATGCCGGTCGCGACGGCGAATGCCTCGCGCCACTGAAGACCGCCTACGATGCCGCCCAGAGTGCATCCAACCAGCTTTCCCGCGCACGCCGCGCCCAGCACCAGGAGGGGAATTGCGAAGCCAGTCATGCTGAACAAATCTGTCCTAAGACCCGAGTATGCGAAGAACAGCGGAGCGAGGACACCCATGGTCACCGCCTCGAGCTGTTCGCGATCGATTTTGCGCGTGCGCGCCGCACCTCGGAGCATCACACCGCCAACGAAGCCGCCAAACACTGCGTGAATACCAATCGCCTGGGTGATAACGGCGCAGCCGAACGCGATCACGATCATGGTGGTCAACGTCGCATGGTCGACGACCGAGTGATCGTCAACCCACCGCACGATTCGCGCCACCATTCGAAAGCCGACGAAGTAACAGAAGATAAGAAACGCGCCGGTGTATGCGAGAATTATAAACAGTCCGTGCAAATCGACCCGTCCGCGCGCGGCCAGCCCCGCGACAATCGAAAGCAGCAGCCATCCGACGCAGTCATCCAGGATGCCCGCGGCCAGAATCAAAAGCCCCAGTTCGCGCCTTAGCAGGTCGAGGTCGATTAATATCTTCGCGATCACCGGAACCGCGGAAATAGCCATTGCAATAGCCAGAAACAGGGAAAAGATCAGCCGCCCATTCGGCGCTGCAAGATAAGTAGTGGGCATCCACCATCCAAGTGCGAAACCGCCGGCGAACGGAATGACTATTCCGAATGTCGATACCAAGGCGGCCACGCGCCCCATCCCGCGCAGAATTTCGAGTTCGGTTTCCAGCCCGGTACAGAGGAGCAGCATGATTACGCCGATCCATGCCAATCCCTCGAGCAAGTGCGCTCCCGTAGGATCGGCCGGAAAGATCAGTTGGAATGCAGTTGGGGAAAAATGTCCCAGCACCGACTGACCCAGAATTAGGCCCGCGAGCAGTTCGCCGATCACGGTCGCTTGTCCGAGCCGGCGCATAAGATCGGCCAGCAGGCGGCCGGTAACGACGAGTAATGCGAACTGCGCGAGCAGATAAAGAACTTGCTTCTCAGTAAGACTTTGCAACGCTACACCTTCGCGTTTTTTTTCAAACTTCGCTTCACGCTAAATGCGAACGCTGACTCGGTGAGACGACCCCGCATTCCTTTCAAGAGTCAGGCCAATAGCTATTCACGACTTCAAACCGTGCTCGATTCCTGAACTCGGTAAGAAATGCAGACTGTCGGGTGGACTTTTCTTGCAATGATAGGGATCTAGTCGTGATTAAGGCGCTTGTTGGATTGGCGCGCTTCCTGCTTCTTTAGGTATATCGAGGAGCCGGCAGATGAAACGCAATATGAAAATGACGTTATCGACGGTGGTATTCGCCGGCCTGGTCATCGCCGGTTCGGCAATTGGCATGAATCATTCCGCAACCAGTCAATCTCCGGTTGCCGCGCTTGGCTCCCACATGGTCAGCCGAAGCGTCATAAAAGTGCATACCGATCACGGAGTGATTACTATCTCCGGGACCGCGAATTCATGGAGCGAAGCAGAAGACGCAGTTTTTGTCGCCAACAGCATCGCCGACTTCCAATTTGCTAACAGCGAAATTCTCTGGCGGATTTCGAATGAGTAACTAACCAGCCGCCGCTCGACAACCAAATCGTCTCCCATTCTGTATCACCGAAGCACAGGGCGGAGCAGGGGCGCGGGGGCACGGTACGTCCGTTACGAAGACCTCACGTGCCAAAGGATCACGCCGGCGCGTTCTTCTTGGCGCAGACGAGAGTTGGCGGCAGCTGGCGAATCAGTAAGGCGGTAAGACTTACATATTGACCTAGCGAACCGACTAGAAAAGCTCGCGGAGTTTTTGGCAGGCTGTAAATTCGACAGTTCTTGCCGCGCAGGTCGTCCCGAAATCCCTCCCGAAATCCCTGTGGTTCGTTCGGGCATAAAAAATGCTCCTCCTATTCTGCACAGGAAGACAGTTATGGCTAAAATGATTTTCCCCCTAGGATTCTGGATGACAATTGTGCTCTTGATCGTGCTTGGCTACGCATTGAGCGCAGTTGGGTATTCATTCGGCGCAGACTGTGCGGGGCCGATGAACTGCGGAGATGGACAGTCGGCGATCGCGTCGGTGTTATCAGACGAAAATCAAAGTCTACAAAGTGATCTGCGGGCCGGCGACATTTCTCCTGGCAGTAAATGCGCGCCCAACGGAACGCTGCGTGGCAATATTTCCGACTTCCCGCAGATGGCCAACTTGCAGGCCGGGGGCCCGACATACGCTCCGGGGTTGTCGCTCACGATAGCGAGTCGCCTTCGTCAGGTGAGCTTATGTCCGGGCGCAATCGAAATTCCACGCCATTGAGACATCGGCCAACTAACTAGGTTTCGCCCAAACGAAGGAGGTTTTCAGAGATGAAAAATTCAACGAGGATAGCAATTTCACTGATGAGTCTCGCTGCTTTGCCTTTCATTAGCGGGTGCGGCTCGTCGACGGAAAAGGTCAAAGAGACCTCCTCGACAACCTACGTACCTTCTCCGCCGCCGCAGGTTGTCGTGCAGCCGGCTCCGGTCGTAGTCGCTCCGCCGACTACGGTAACAACCACTGAGGAAAAGAGTCTCGTCGGATTCCACTGATACGGGCAATAACGCGACCGAGGAAAGCTCGAGCACGTATCACAGCGAGTCTTCGACTGTGACTCCGATGACTACGGTTCCGGTGGTTCCCGCACAGGAACAGACCACCACGACGTATCAGAAGAAGACCTACCAGGAAAGCAACTAACTACTATCTGGGCATGGGCACGGAGAGACGACGCCGTTTTTCCGTGCCCATGTGGCGAATTGCATGAGACTCGAAAAAGTTGGCGTGGTCAGAGCGATTCTGATTTACGGTCTTGCGGCGGGCTCGCTGTTTGCTCCGAACGCATACGCCCAGCAGAGGATTCCCACTTCTCAGCCCGGCGCCACGACTGGCGCTCCAAGACTAACTACCGATCGCTCGCTGACATTCGAAAATGAAAAGGTGCAAACATCGGCTGAGCACCTTTACAATTCTCCCGCCGAACGCGCGCACGACGACTTGCTGATCACCGAAGTGAAAAGTTCGCTCGCGAAGAAGGGTATTTCAGATGGATACCCGGTCGTGGTTGATTGCGACCACGGCACTATCGACTTGAGTGGAGTGGTGGCGTCAGCAGATACCGCCAGACAGGCCGCATTGATCGCATCCAATGCTCAGGGTGTGATCGCCGTCAAAAATAAACTGACCTGGCGATAGCCGCTCGGAGATATTGTGCTGAGGAGGTAACCTGACCATGTTTACTCGTCAACCTGGATCCCACAATGTTCTGCCTCTAGTTAGTTTCTACGGAGGCCACGGTCTAACTGTGGTCGACGACTGGGCCGTCCACCGGCTCTTCAACCGACTCTCGAGACTATGTTGCGACGCTATCTGGGCACACGCATCGACTAGGAAAGATCGCGGCCTTTTCGGCAAGCTGTAAATTATACACATCTCGTGGCGCAGGTCGTCGCGGAATCCCTGTGGTTCGTTCGGGCATAAAAAATGCTCCTACTATCCTGCAGAGGAAGACGGCCATGGCCAAAATGCTTTTGTCCTTGGGATTCTGGATGACCATTGTGCTCTTCATCGCGCTTGGGTACGCACTCGGCGCAGATTGTTCCGGTTCGATGAACCGTAGTAGCGGTCACACAGCGATCGCGTTATCCGAATAGCTCGGCTGAGTAGAAAGATTGGAAGATGGAGGTTCTCATTATGCGCAAAAGTGTTGGAGTAATCATGAGTCTGGCGCTGGCGGGAATGCTTGTTCTTGCAGGATGCTCGGGGCAGCCGCTCTCGACTCGTGAGGAAGGCACTCTCGGTGGCGCGGGGATTGGTGCGGTTGGTGGTACAATTGTCGGAGCGGCCGTAGGCCATCCTCTGGCGGGTGCTGCGATCGGTGGTCTTCTGGGCGGTGGCACTGGCTATGCAGTCGGCAATTCGATGCAGAATACGCAAAACGCCAACGCGCAGACCCAACAGCAGGTGCAGCAGCAACAGCAAGAAATCGAGAGTCAACGCCAGCAGATTCAACAGCTCAAATCGCAGTCCGAAACCGAGTAATCGGACAGCGAAATCGGTCGGAAAAAAGGGGTGTGCCTACGCAAAACTGCATCTCGTGTGAGATTCGGGGCGACGGCGGGTACGGTGTGATGAAATGCACGAGCTGAGTCGGACGCCGACCATCCCCGATCGCGCCAGTCAGTCTGGGCTGTCGCTTTTCAAAACTTGGTCCGGCCCGAATTGCTTCGCAAAATCTGGACGACCTCAGGTATGCGTTCGGCTCCGTAGTACGCTCGTGCTTTCGTGCACCTGTCCGCTTCGACCTCCCAGTGGCGAGCAAGTGTCAGCAGCAGGTTGAAGTTTGACGTATATGCATGGATCGCCTCGGCGCCCTTGCATTGCGATCAAATTAGGAGACTGCCCTTTGGAGGGTCATGGGGCCCCACGGCGGCGGTTAAAAGCAATTGAGCCTGCGACGCATCGGTTACATGGATAACTGAACCCGTCGATTGAATATTTGTCGCGCGAGTCAGGCTGCTCGCCACCAATGCGTCTGCTACATTGAGGCCATGCGTGCTGCTCGAGCATCCGGCGCCCGAAACCTGCAAGGCCTTAAGAACATCGCCTGGCTCACGGCGCGCCAGCTCGAAAAGCTCTCCGCCGCGCTGACGGTCAGCACGATGGAAAAACGCGCGATCATTTTCGACGAGAAATATTCACCCGATTTTGCGTGTATCTTACTGACAGGAGTGGCACGCATCACATGCCGCAATCGCAAGGGCCAGCGTACATTGGTGACTATGGTCGCGCCCGGTATGGTTCCCGGCTTCCCGCCGCCGGTACCCGGCATCAGTTACAACTTTCGCTGCGAAGCGGTCACCACTTGTAAGATAGGGACGATTGACCTCGGGTCGTTCGTCGAAATATCGCTGGGAGTTGCTTTGGCAGACTTCAAACGGCTGGCATCGAGCTACATGGGCCGTTGGGATTTGGTTCAATTGCGCTGCGCAAATTTCATGAGCTGCACTTTGGAAGAGCGTCTGGCTCTGATTCTGCTGGAATTGAGTGAAAACTTCGGCGTCCCCGATGGAAAAGCGGTGCGGCTGACATTGCCGGCCCGGCACCAGGACCTGGCTGAACTAGTCGGCGCCACGCGGCCCCGAATTACCGAATATTTGAGTTTGTTCGAGCGAAAGCAACTGATTTCGCGCGATAAACGCCAATTGATCGTCTATCGCGATCAATTGCAGAGTTTCCTTGAGCAAACTCATACTCCTGCAATTGCCGCTGGTACCGTGGTTTAAAGAAAAGGGTTGAGGAGTTTGCAAGGGCCTCAGATCTAACGCCAGGAGATCGAAACATGGGAACCAAGGTTTCGTCGGTCCTGAAACACAAAGGTTATGACGTCGTGACCGTCGCGCCGCACCAGACCATCGGGTCGGTCGTCAAGGTGCTCACCCAAAACCGGATCGGAGCCGCGCCGGTGATAAATGAGGAAGGTCAACTCCGCTCGGACCTTGGCGCCGCGCTTCATCTCGGCCGTCACTCGCCTCGGCCTTCAGATTCGGCCGCGAGTTGCAGAGCGATGAGCGCGCATATCGCGGCGTGCGAGAGTCAAAGTCCACCGCCAAAATCCGAAATGGAGAGAAATTCGCGAATTCCTCTGAAATCTGTCAAACGGCCCTTTCTCCGGTGGCCTTCCAATCGCCGAAACGCCACACGGGCCGGGTTTTTGGCACTTAGTCGGATTTTTCTCCACATTGGAGACTCAGGAACGGAGCGCAGTCGTTTCG